>CAISWS010000430.1 GCA_903889265.1 uncultured Bacteroidota bacterium | reverse complement strand
GTGCCATTTGACGGAACAAATATACTTGAATTTAGGGGTGCGCTATAAGTGCTTTTCAACTAAGTTTAAAACTATAGGCTTAAAATGTTGTTAGTGTTTGTTGCAATTGTAAATTCGTAGCACAAACACCTAAAATATGGAATACAGAAGACTCGGAAAATCAGGTTTACAGGTTAGCGCACTTTCTTTAGGAAGCTGGGTAACTTTTGGTGGGCAGATTACGGATGATGTAGCTGAACAGTTAATGATTAAGGCTTACGAAGCAGGGGTCAATTTTTTTGATAATGCGGAAGTTTATACCCATGGCAAAAGCGAAATTGTAATGGGCAATATCTTCAAAAAACTGGGTTGGGAGCGCGATACTTATGTCGTTTCTTCTAAAGTATTTTGGGGAAGAGTTGCCAATCCCGGGCCAAACCAAAAGGGCTTAATGCGCAAGCATGTGGTTGAAGGATGCCATGCAGCCTTAAAGCGCCTTCAAATGGAATATCTCGACCTTTATTTTTGCCACCGCCCTGATACAAACACACCTATCGAAGAAGTTGTTTGGACCATGCACAATCTGATTCAACAAGGTAAAATCTTTTACTGGGGAACCAGCGAGTGGACAGCGCAACAAATTACCGAAGCCCACTATTGGGCGGCAAAAAATAACCTGATAGGCCCTGTAGTTGAGCAGCCCCAATACAATATGCTAAACCGCAATTCGGTTGATGGTGATTACCTGCCGCTTTACAAAACATTTGGATTGGGCACCACTATCTGGAGCCCTCTGGCCTCCGGCATATTAACGGGTAAATACTTCGATGGAACTGCCGGAAATGATAACCGCCTGGAACAAATGCAGTGGCTGAAAGACCGCATTATGGGCGATACCGATAAAATTGAAAAAGTAAAGAAGCTGATTGCACTGTCGAAAGAAGTGGGTGTTTCACTAACCCACCTGGCACTGTGCTGGTGTTTGAAAAATGAAAATGTATCAACGGTAATCCTGGGGGCATCAAAAGTGGCGCAACTGGAAGAAAACCTGAAATGTGGAGAGGCCATGCCTAAGCTAACAACTGAGGTAATGAATAAGATTGAGGAGATTTTACAAAATAAACCTAAGGTGATTGTGTATTAATTCGGTAATGCGATTATTTGTTAATGATCTACAAAGTATATTGGCTTGTTGGATGTTCATTACCGAATTTGCAAATTTTCGAATTGCCTGATTACTCAAATATCCAGATATTCAGCATCCTCATTTACAGGATAACGCATTAGCAGCTTAATTGCCCGGTCCATCGGTAAATCTTCAAAAAGTACTTTCGAAATAGTTTGAAGTAATGGTGCTGAAGCGCCCAGGTGGTCGACAATAAGTTTACCTATTTTAAGGGTTCGAACTCCTTCCGCTACCTCACCAATATCACGCAAAATGTCTTCAAGCTTTTCACCTTTGGCAATACGATAACCAACAGTGTAATTTCGTGACTTTGGAGAGGTGCAGGTTGCAATAAGGTCGCCTATGCCAGCTATACCTAAAAACGCTCTTTTGTCGGCCCCTAATGCCTTACCAATATAAATCATTTCGGCCATGCCTCGGGTAATCAGCAACGCACGTGCGTTTTCGCCGTATCCTAAACCGTTTAATGCCCCGGAAGCTATGGCTACGTAATTTTTCAGCACACCCGATAACTCTATTCCAAGAATATCTCTGTTGCCATACACCTGGAAACGTTCACTTTTTAATGCGGCCTGGCCTTCGCTTATTACCTCATCAAACCGGCTGGCTATAACGGTAGCAGCTGGTTGCCTTTCCATAATTTCCAAGGCAAGGTTGGGCCCTGCAAGGCAACCAACGCGAACAATACCCGTTTCCTGCAGTATCAGTTCGCTCATAGTTTTTATCTCCTTCAGGCTGATGGTTTTTGCATCGGCAGTATCTATATCAAACTCACAGTGCAGGCCTTTTGTGGCATGTATCATGATGTGGTCGGGTCGGAGATAAGGTGCAAAGTCAATAACCATACTTTTAAAGTATGCCGAAGGCACCACCGGAAAAAGCAAGTAGCAGGCAGTTGCAATATGTTCAAGCGAGTCTGCAACCTCAATATTATCATGCAACTCAAAGTTTCTGATTTTGCGCTGGCTTCTTATTTGGGCAGCACTTTCGGGGTTGCGTTCGTAAAGCAACACCTTTTGATTTTCAGCCAACAGGTTGG
>CAISWS010000429.1 GCA_903889265.1 uncultured Bacteroidota bacterium | reverse complement strand
GGGCTTTGTGGCTATAGAAGGAACCGTTTACGGCGATGATAACCACAATGGCCTTATGGACAATAACGAAAGCGGCATACCCAACCAGTTGGTTGACGTGGGAAATAACCAGCAGGTGCTTACTTTAAGTAACGGTGTATACCTGGCATATGTGGATACCGGCAACTATACCCTGCAAAAAGATGCTTCGGGATTTTTTGCGGCTAACGCTATACTGCCTGCTACTTTACCGGTTTATATACCCAACTATAGCACGGTTGATACCGGCCTTAACTTTGGCGTGCAAACCACGCCCGGCATACACGATGTGGCTATAGACCTGCTGCCCTTAACACCGGTAAGCCCCGGTTATGAATCGTTCTACGCTGTAGAGGTAACTAACCTTACCAGCCAGAATGAAACATTCGCCGATTCACTGACCGATGACCCGGGATTGATTTTTGACAACGTTCTGCCATCGTTCGCTTACGGCTACGACTCAGCTTCCAATACCCTTAACTGGCAGAATAATAACCTGGGCCCCTTTGGCACTAATACAAACCTGGCAAGCGCGGGCGCTTCCATGTCTTATGCGCTTAACCAGGACCTTTATGACTGGGCCAGTGTGACTATACCTGAAACCGATAACAACCCCACCAACAACTTTGATACCTGCCACCAGATTGTAGTAGGGCCGTTTGACCCGAACGGAAAAACCAGTAACCAGGCAGGCAAAACCGCTATGGCTTACATAAGCACCGGGCAAACGTTAAAGTATTCCATCGAGTTTCAGAACACCGGCAACAGCGATGCCGTCAACGTAATTGTAAAAGACGTTCTCGACCCCGGTTTCGACCTTAAAACATTCCGCTTTATTGGTGCAAATACAAACGCATTTGCAGGCTCGGGTGTAGTAACCTGCGATGTAAAATTGCTGGGCGACACGCTGTATGTAAAACTAAGCCAGATTATGCTGCAGCCAAAATCAGTTAATGCGGTGGGCAGTATTGGCTGGATATCGTACGCCATACAACCCAAAGCCACACTGGCCCCCGAAACCGAATTGCACAACACCGCCAGCATTTATTTCGATCGCAACGCCCCTATTAAAACCAACACCACCTTACACACTATACAAGGCAATCCCAACTCCGTGCAAAACATTGTTGACGATGGCCAGCTATACATGGCCCCCAATCCGTTTAGCACACAAATTAACTTCCGCCTGCAAAACATGCCCGGCGATAAATACAACTACACCGTTACCGACGTACTGGGCCGCACCATTGTAACCGGCACCATCACCACCGGCCAAACCG
The DNA here is from genome assembly GCA_903889265.1 of uncultured Bacteroidota bacterium. Taxonomy (GTDB): domain Bacteria; phylum Bacteroidota; class Bacteroidia; order Chitinophagales; family LD1; genus Bog-950. Next base: position 10,258 of record CAISWS010000429.1, on the reverse strand, counting down.
CAACCCTGTACCGTAATACTATGAGCGCAGGCACTTACTTTATTACCTTCTTTAATGATGAAGGGATTGTGAAAAGAGGGAAGATTGTGGCGGAATAGGAAAGGCAAATAACTGCCTTACTATCAACAGCCCCGGCTGCCCAAACTTCCATCAGGCATTTCAAAACCCGAAGGGTTGATATGGTTATAGTAACTATAGTCAACAATACCCCAAATCCCTAAGGGATGACATAATTTGACCTGCAAAAAGTGTTGGGCCATGTCATACCTCAGGGTTTTCTCCATGTGCTATCCGTATTTTGGTATTATCCCGGGAACTCCGATTTACAATTCAGCGTTAATGTTGAAACCTGCCTGGCAACTGTAAACCCGAAACTGTAAACAGTAAACTGCCCAATCCATAATTTCTTACATTTACCCCAACCATAAATACAACCATTTTGCGCTATACCATCATTGCACTTATCATATTTACGGCATTTACACAGGTAGCAGCACAGGCTGGAACCAACCGCGTTTACAGCAGCGCCGACCCCATGTATAAGTATAACATTGATACGGCCTTTACGCTGCTGGATAAGAAGGATTATGCCGCGGCCATTCCGTTTTTGCAGGGTGCCTTAAAAATTACAGATAAAAGTTATGCAACCGGGCTTAAACTGGCCAATGCTTTTAATAAAACCGAACAAACCGATAAGTGCTTTGAAGAGTTGCACAAACTATGCAATGCACATTGGGACCTGCTGAGCGGGTTTATTGAGCAACAGGAAGCTTCAGCAACGTTTATGTTTATTAACCTGCTGGGTAATAAGCGCTGGGAAGGGCTAAAGCAATGCCTGAAACAAAAACGGCAGGATTACCTGGATAACCTTGAAACGGCACATCTGCTGATGTTTCAGAAAAAATATGCGGATGCAATACCACACCTGCAACTAGCTTTAATGGTGGAAGATAAATTGCATTTAAATCAATTAGACCTGGCTATATGTTATAATAAATCCGGCCAGGCCGACCGTTGTTTTGAGGAGCTTTACAAAATAGCCAACGATTGGGAATGGATGGAGGATTACATTGCCAACAACAATACCAGCGATTTTTCTTTTGCCAACCTTACACATGATAAACGCTGGGCACAACTGAAAGCGTATATTGACAGCCTGGACCTTGACCACAGCAGTGGCCACAACCGCGAACTGATGCACACCCTAAAGGATATTGAACGCAGCGACCAGTTATACCGCAACACGGCAGTATCGGGTGCCCAGCGGCAAATGACCAGTCATTACAAAGATTCAATCTGGAGGATACAAACAAATATAGACTCGCTAAACCTGCTGAAGGTAATTGCCATTTTTGATAAATACGGCTACCCCGGCGACTCGCTGGTGGGCAGTAAGTATAGTGCCGCTGCATGGCTGGTAATACAACAGTCCGCCTTAAAATACCAGGAACAATACCTGCCCCTGATAAAAGCAGCTGCTGAGAAAAATCAGCTGCCCATGTCGGACCTTGCTTTGTTGATTGACAGGATTGAAATGGGCAACAACCGCCCGCAAATTTATGGCTCGCAACTAAACTGCGATAACAATAATAAATGCACCGTTTACAAAATACTGGACGAGGCCAACGTAAACAAGCGCCGCGCCGAAGTAGGCCTTATCCCCTTGCAGGATTACCTTAGTTATTGGGGCATTACCTGGGCTCCCACTAAGTAAAACATACGTAAAAGCATGGCAACAAACACCTTAGCCTGATTTTTTTCATAACCCGGGCTAAGCCAGGTCAATAAATGGCCTTTCCACCGTTTGTATTTTTATTCCGTGCAATACAATACCATCATTAAGGGTTCGGGGATAACAGATTTAAGCCAGTTAAAGGATAAAGATGTTATCATTAAAAAGCTGGTACTCTGTGGCTCGGGCAAGTTAGATGCATGCATGTTATCCTTCGGCAAACACGGCGATTCATGGACCAGTCATAAAGACCTGCTTTTTCTGAAACCATTGCACGAAAAATCCGAAATCCTGCTGCCACACATCAAGGGCTTTTCGGCGGGTGGGTACGATTTCTGCACCTTGCAGATTTTAACCGGCACCGTGACAGCAGCCGATGAGATACAACTCAGTTTACTGGGTTTGGGCATCAACAGTTTCCTTCGGTAATAAATCCACCGGGTACAATTACTTTACTTGGCAAACAAAATTAACTTCACCCTGTTTATTTAAAAAACTAAAAAATGGGCGTGCAAAAAACAATCACCATTGCAGGTAAAAGCAAACATCCTTTAACTGTAAACCGCCTGGGCTACGGCACTATGCGTTTAACCGGCGAAGGCATTTACGGCGAACCCAAAAACCGCCCCGAGGCCTTGCAGATTTTAAAACGTGCCGTTGAAGCGGGCATTAACTTTTTTGATACCGCGGATTATTATGGCGAGGATGTAACCAACCGTTTAATTGCTGAAGCTGTGCACCCCTACCCCGCCAACCTGGTTATTTGTACCAAAGTTGGCGGCGCACGCAAGCCCGATAAAAGCTGGATACCTTTTAACACCCCCGCCAACCTGCGCACCAGTATTGAAAACAACCTGCGCACCTTAAAGCGCGACCATATGCAACTGGTGCATTTCAGGGTAATAGGCCACGGCACCCCGTTTGAAGAAAGTATGGAAGCCATGTTTCAATTACAGAACGAGGGAAAGATTTTACACGTAGGGGTAAGCAACGTAACGCCCGAACAACTGCATACCGCCATGCAAATGGGTCCGGTAGCCACCGTTGAAAATATGTATGGCCATGCACAGCGCACCACGCACAAATCGCCCTACGGCGAAAGCAGCGGCGGCGAAGAAGTACTGGATATCTGCATTAAAAACGAAATTCCGCTTATACCCTATTTCTCCCTCTTCTTTTCAATGCCTAAAAAAGATACGCGTATAGCTACCCTCGCAAAAAAATATAACGCAACAGAGGCACAGATAAACATTGCCTGGCTCCTTCACCGTTCACCTTGGATTTTGCCTATCCCCGGCACTTCTCAACTGGCGCATTTTGAAGAAAATTTAAAAGCGGCAGAGATTATTTTAACAGAGGAGGATATGAAATTTTTGGAGTAGTAATCCTAATTGCTTCCTGGTATTCATCGTTTCATAATATGGACCACCCTCAATATCGCTGCGCCCGGAAAGGGTGGTCATGCGAAGCGACGACCGGGTGAGGCCCGGCTGTTGGTGATTGTGCACCATTTAAACAGTAACGGTACATATAGCCTTATCCTTCACCAAAATTCAGTTTTTACTTTTTGTAACCCTTTCCGTCTTTGATTACAATCTTGTCAGCAAGAAAATTTTTATAATCATCAAATGGATTTTTTTCAAAAATAACCAGGTTGGCTCTTTTGCCCGGTTTAATTGAACCATAAGTATTACCATTAGCGTCCGGTTAATTTAGGTTCATTTTCAATTGATTACAGCTTTGTTCTTTGATATTTTGATAGACAGGACTCTGAAACATTGATTTAGCTGGGTTTTATCAAAAAGGGACACACTTAAAATCTGTAACATTTCGTAGGTTGACAATTTGATTTGCAGTTCACTTTTTACAATGGCAACTAAAGTATATGTGATAATGGCAATGTAAACTTGCGTCTTAACTGCATTCATTGAGGTTCCCCAAAACGACTTAATTTTCAAATGTTGCTTTATCCATTTAAAGAACAACTCTACTTTCCAACGGTATTTATAGAGCATGGCAATATCTTCTGCCGGAAGCTTAAAATTGTTGGTCAAGAATACCAATGTGCGGCATTGTTCGATATCGTAATATTTAATTCTTCGCATCTTACCCGGAAAGTCTTTACTGGAATAAAAGCCTTTAAGAGTAATGGTTTGGTCGCAACGTACATTTTTTGATTTATCAACCTTGGCAGAATACATTCTTACAAACCGAAAGTTGTCCTTGGCTCGAGTTACAAAGAAAGCCTCATGCTGATGAATCCGATGTAATCGTTTAAAATCCACATAGCCTCTGTCCATGATATAAAAGCCTCCGGATTCATATACCAATACATCTAAAGCCTTGACATCATGTACGTTTTCTTCAGTAATATGTACAAAGGATGGAATAGCAGTTTTTACATCATAAAGGGTATGAAGTTTTATAGCACCTTTTGTACTTCTGAAAGTTGCCCACCAAAACACTTCCAAGCATAGGTAGATGGTAGTAGAATCAAAGGCATATACATTCTCCTTGATGAGTAACGAAAAGTCGGCGTCATCTATTAACTGCTTTCTGGCAACGGCAATTAACTCATAGGCAAAAGATTCATAAATACGATAACTACGCTGCTCGTTGGCCTCTGCTAAATTAGAGCGCGATATATTTTTGCCAAGTCCCAAATGATAATACTTGCCAGAATGGGCCTGAAGGGTGGTAAGTAGGTCTCGAAGACTTTCTCTGCCAGATAATTGGCCAAACATCATGCACATCATTTGATTCCAACAGGTAAAATGTTTCACCCATTTATTGCCATCATATTCAGTGACAAATCTGTCAAAAACATGTGGCGACAGGAATGGTGACACCTGAACAAATACATATTTCCCTTTATTCATGGCAGATTTTTGCAGATAATCTACCAGTTCAATTCAAATCGTCCCCGTTATTTTTTGCATTCAATCCCGCGTCTATCAATCATTTCAAAGAACTATACTGTATTTTTACCGGACACTAATGCTAGCAGTTAAATTAATAACGCAAAACCGCAAAGGCCAGTTGCATGCCCTTTGCGGTTTTCGCGTTATTCAATTGCCATGTTTCACATAAAATGCTTGCCACAAGGTGCTTTATATCAAATTCAAAAGGACAAAATTAGTTGCCAGCCCGATCTGCAATCATCCTGTAAAAGCCAATATCTCCTCTACATGCGCGTCAGTCAAAGGCTTTCCGAGGTATCCAACCACCGATTTATGGGCGAAACCATGAATACGGTCTTCTTCGCGGGCAGATGAAGTAAGGATAAATATTTTGGAATACCCGAAGCATTTGTAGCGCTTCTCAAACTCATCCAAAAATTCAAATCCGTCCATGCCGGGCATGTTCAGGTCAAGCAAAATCACATCAGGGCATTCGTTTTTTGTGGCAAGCAGTTTAAGCGCTGCTTCGCCATTCAGTGCTGCATCTACCTGGCAACCGGCAATTTTTGTATCCAGTATAATTCGGTTTAAAAAATTGAAAGCCTCGTCATCGTCAATCAATAAAAATTTATGCGGCGCTGCCATCAGTTTACTATCGGATTTTTTATCGTAATCTTAAATTCTGTCCCTTTATCCACTTCGCTTTCTACCTCTATTTCACCACCAAAAGCATCTACAATTGATTTTACTATATGCAGCCCAACGCCGGTTCCCTGTATGTCGGGGTGGAAACGTTTAAACATCCCAAATAACTTTCCTTTGTTCCGGGCCACATCAAAACCCAGGCCATTGTCTTTAATTTCAAAAACGAAAGTATTTTTTTCAGTCTTTTTTACTTCCACGTTAATAACAGCCGTGCGGCCCGGATGTTTAAATTTAATAGCATTAGATATTAAGTTATACAACATACTTTGCAGGTATAAAAACGGAAAGGGCACTTTATCAAGCCCGTTTAAGTTAATATGCAGTTGCGCCCCGTTTTCCTCAATATTTTGCTGCAGGGTGGTTTTAACCGCATTTAAAATACCGGAAAGCGCCATTGGGTCGCGGTTGATGGTATCTTCCGATAACAGGCCCTCGCGCAGTTTTAATATATCGTTTAAGCCGTTGTTGGTTTGCTGCATCTGAAAAACAACCTTCTTTTGCAGGCGCATAATTTCCAGGTCTGCGGGGCTTCTGTTTTCCATCCTCATCATCAGGTCAACGAGCCCGCCCAGCGTGTGTATGGGCGATTTAAGGTCGTGTGCGCTTATAAATGCCAGCTGCTCCAGGTAATTGTTGGCCGCCCTGAAATCCTCGTTTAACTTCTGCATCCTTTGATTGGCCTCTTCAAGCGATGAAACCGATTTTTCAAGCTGCCGGGTATGCTGGTTAAAAGTGGTATAAATAAACCAGGCAAAAAACAGGCTTAGCGCAATCAGCGTTACTATAACCACAATAAAAGCATAAATCAGCTTAAAAACACGGGCCCGCTCAACAAGCGATTCATCAGTAAGCTGATTACGCAGTTCGGTTGATTTTGCCTGCACGCTATCTATCAGAGCCTGCACTTCATGGCTTTTACCCAGCGTTAGCGCGGCGCCCTTTTCATCACTGCGATACAAATCCATTATCTGCGCCGATAGCTCGAGCTTTTTACGGCTCAGGTTTCTTATAGGCAGCAATTCCTTACGCATTTTTAGCTCAGCGGGCAGAGTATCATAATAGCTTTCATTCTTTTTCCACTCATCCAGTGCTATTTTATACGAATCGTAATATTTATTATCATCCGTTAGCTGGTACTCACGTACAGCAGCATCGGCATACGTAACATATTTTGAGTTGGTGCGCACATAAAGGTCAAGTTTGTTGTTATTCCGCTCAATAGTAACTGCCTTGCGGGCATTGCGGAAAATACCAATGCCAATACCCAACTGAACAATCAGGAGCACAGGCACCACCAAAAGTAATATCAGGCTTCTTTTACTGTCTATTTTCATAACAGGGGGAAATTGGCGGTGTATTTTAAACAGCCCTTTGGATTAATACGATAAAAGTAAGCAGATGTTATTAAACGCTACGCTTTTATTAACGGAATGAATAAAAAGCGAATGCCCGGTAAACAATGCTTTATACTATGAGACCGAACCCTGAACCACGTTGGCAGGTTATATCCAAATAATATTTATTGAAAAGGCCGGCCGGCATCCTGCAAGCTTAATAATTAATTGCATTTTTATGGCTAATAAAACCAACATTTATGGCAAAGCAAATTAACCCTTACATGACTTTTAACGGCAATTGCGAAGATGCCTTCAATTATTACAAAACTGTTTTTGGCAGCGAATTTGCCAGTATAGGCCGGTTTAAAGACATGCCCCCAATGCCCGGCATGAGTTTCGATGAAAAAGCGGGTAACCTGCTGATGCACGTTTCACTGCCCATCAACAATAGCGGCTGCGTTTTAATGGGCTGTGATGCCAACCCCAACATGGGCCAGGTAAAATGGGGTAAAAATATTACCCTTTCTGTTGATGCTGAATCACGCGAGCAAGCCGATGCATACTACACAGCACTTGCTGACGGTGGCAAGGCGCACATGCCCATGGGCGACATGTTCTGGGGCTCCTATTGGGGTATGTGCGAGGATAAATTCGGGGTTAACTGGATGGTAAATTTTGCCAGGTAAGGATTAAAGCAGCGGGCCCGCAGTACTGCCACAAATAATAAACCCGGCCAGTAAAACTGTCCGGGTTTTTGTTATCTGACATCCCCCCGGTAGCCAGATAACTACGCAAATTAAACGCTTCAAAACGGATTAGGTTTTATGACCTTCATCATGCAATTGGCATATATATCAATCACCCTAATATGGAAGAGCGCAGGTAAACTATTTGTGACCCGGGTTTAGCCTTTAAGAGTAAGATTGGTGGCTCATTTGCAAGCCAGCTTCCTCAAATAAAAAAACCGGTCAGTAGAACTGCGCTTTATTCTTGTTACCTGACATCCCCCCGGTAGCCAGATAACTATACAAATTAAACGCTTTGAAACCGAATGAGTTTTATGGCCCTCATCATGCCATTGGCATTTGTATCAACCATTAGTTAGCCGGCGTCTTAATCTGTTCACCAAAAAACCTATGGCTGTCCCGTTCATGAATAAAAACATCCCGCCCCAAAACGGAGCAGGATGCACTGCATTCACCACACTATAATTTTTAAAACCAATAAGGGGCAATTAAGGTTTTGGCATTACCACCTGCCGTATAAGTTATTTTAAACCCATAAGGGCATAAAATACCAGTTGCAGGGTTTCCTGCTGCGTCTACTCCAAATAATATATCAACAGTTCTGTTAGCTACAAAATGAGTGTATTCGCCAGTTGTAGGGTGGTAATAACCGCAAATGTTATCAGACACCACAGGTGTTATCAGGGATGAGGCAAAATCATCGCCATTAATGTTGGTGCCCCATATTTCAACATTGTTGTTACCATTTATCATAGTATCGCCTGTAAGGGTTATTGTTCTTACAGTACCAGCACCCAGGCCGGTAAAGGTTCTGCTGCTTCTAATACTCCAGCTGCGTTGCTGGCCATTGCTGAATGTTACAGTAAAGTTGGCAACATGTTTATGTTTAACTGTGCCAGCCACTGTTCCGTCAAGTATCTGGTATGCCAAACCACCGGTAACATTGGTAAGATAATGAGTACCGTTAAACGTGTACGAAGCCCCGGAAATAATATTTGTAATTACCAGGTTGTTATACGCAATTTGCATAGTAGCACCTGCGCTTTTCCAGCGTGCGCCCTGCGCGTAATCAACCAGCGTTATGGTTACCGTTCCCACCCGTTTGATAAGGCCCAGGCACTCATTACCACTATAAGTAAGGGTAATAATACCGTTAACACTATCATAAGTAGCCAGTGCGCCACACAAAAGCTCGAACCCTTCCGTTTTTCCCGAGAAGTTCGAATTAGTGCTTGCAGCATTAGTGGCGTCATCGTTAGTTGCATTCATACCATTAGATACATTGCTGGCATCTGCAGCACTTGTACTATCATTGGTTGTAGCTGTAGCTGCCTTTTTACACCCGGTTAGTGTAATAATTGTGCCGGTAACCACAAACAGGCTTAATGCCAGTATTATTCTTTTCATTGGTGTACGATTTTATTTAAGTGAAAGAATTTTCACAAAAGCAAAGTTGGTTGCTTTAACGCGCTGATGCGTTACACTATTTAGGGGAATAGTTACATGATTCACACCCTGCGGGAACTAACCGTTACCCAAATTTGACTTTATGTGGAAAACCAATGCCGAAGGCATGATATTATTATAGTGTAAATGCCTATGAATGCAAGCCGTTATATCACGCATGGGTTCAAACTCTTTTGCAGTTAAAGGTTGGACATACGGTATAACCGGAGCTGTCTTGGCTCTTACAAAAGATATATTCTTCAAACCCTGTCATCAATTAGAGTCAGCTCTACTATGCGTCTTTTTGCTTTTAATCATTTTTACCTTATGGTATTTGGATGGTTTTTTTCTACAACAGGAAAGGCAATATCGCACTCTTTACGAATGGCTAATTGTAGAACGTCCGAAAGATAATTTGACGTCAAAATATGTGCTCCGCCCAATGCATGTACCCGAAGTAAAAAAAATCATTGAATTAGATCCCAAGCTGAATTCAATACCACATGTTTTGAAAAGCCGAACTTTAGCCATCTTCTATTGCCCTTTAATGGGTTTAATACTTGCCCTACTTATTTCCAGTTTTTTGAGGTTTATGGGCTAAACTCAACTAATCCGTTTGATCAACGAGAATTACCTAGCATCCGCATTTTTTAATGCGTGCATTTTTATAATACTCTTCTAAATACCGTATTGCGCCGCTTTCAGGGCTGTATAAAATTTATAGCATCCACCGGGCCCCATTTGGGCGTAGCCTCCTATACCCATTTCGGCGTAGCCTGACCTTGAGCGCAGCTTCCAGCTACGCTCTGCTATGTTTGTAGTATCCTGCTACTGTATTTGTATTTGGCAACGTGGCATGAATACCGTATTACGCCACTTTCAGGGCAGTATAAAATTCATCGGGCATACACCGGCTTCACCAAGTGCTGTTATATTCTGCCCCGCTCGTTCTCGTTCCTTTCAACAAGGACGACATGGCATCCGCATTTATAATGCGTGTATTTTTGAATCTGAATTGCTTTCCTGCAGTCACAGCATTTCACCAGTTGCCACTACCTTATACATCCTCACGGAAATCTGTGAAAATTGTTAAATCCATAGCCTGCATTCGCATGGTAATTAATATATCTCATATATTTAATCATGCAAAATATAGAACTGTTACACGAAGATTATAAGAACCAATTGAGCGCCGCTGACGCAGCAATAGCAGAGAACACTGCCATACTGGCGCGGGTTGAACCGGGCAAGAGGATGAGGATGATTACCGGTTCATTCTATCTTTTGCTGGAAGTGATACTTTACCTGCTGGTTTTACTTTTGCTGTTAACCGCCATTTATTTTTACACGCATTGGATGGCCTATACACTTAGTATAGGCAATGGCACTTCT
>CAISWS010000428.1 GCA_903889265.1 uncultured Bacteroidota bacterium | reverse complement strand
TCCTCTTTTCTCAAAAAATTCTGTACCAAAAAATTCAGCGATTTGGTTCCGCTGCCCAGTTCGCCAACCAGGTTAAACTTTCCCTGCACAGGGCTTGTAAGCGAGAATACCCCGCTCAGCACATCCATAATTCTTTCAGGCACTAAAACACCTGCAGTTAATGTGGTGCCCAGGTCAACTACCATATCATAATCATTAAATGCCCCGCTGCCAACCATAAAAGCAGTAGTATCTACAATCCCCGAAAACACCTGCACATTTTCTGAAAGGCCGAGATATTGTATCACCTCCTCCCTGGGCTTGCCAAGATTGGTACCCACCGGCACTATTTCCGGAAATTTATCAAAATCCAACCCCAGAAAGCTAATCAGGCTATTGTCAAAAATACCTTTACTCCAGGCAGCTTTTTTTATCAGGGCGTAGCCGAACCCGGTGTTTTCGTTAGTGCAAAATTTACCGGTAAACTTCAGGCTCAGAAAATCTGAGGGTTCCAAAACCTTATAGGTTTTTTTCCAAACCTCCGGCATTTCATTTTTTATAAGCAACATATGGCTGCCACCATCGGCGCCTGAAAGAAGAGGGGGAATACCCACGCTCCACAGCCACCGGGCTACTTTAAAAACATTGTATCCGATTACCGAAGGGAATCCACCCATCCGGCTTTTGGTGTATTTGCCGGCGCGCGTATCTTCCCACATAATTGCATTATGCAGGGCATTGCCTTCCAAATCTACCGGTATAGAGCTAAAATATTGCGAGCAGTTACTGATAGCCACAATGTTTTTTGCTACACCTGATTCTTCAATAACCTGTTTAGAAAGGTTGAGAATTTGCTGCCACCAGCCGTCGGGGTTCTGTTCTACCCCCCGGCCATTTTCGCTATAAATATTTTCGAAAATACCAGAGCGTGTAGCCAATATTTCTCCGTTCTGATTCACCACCGAAACCTTGGGGCCGCTTGAACCCAGGTCAATCGCTAAAACGCACTTTAAATCGTTATCAGGCATATCGTCTATAACCATGTTCGAATCAAAAAGGATAGGTACTCTGTGTTACATCAGTATAAGCGTATAGCATCGGCAAATACATGGAGGGGTCTATTTCTCTGCCAGCACCGCCATACATGGCTGCAGATTTCGGGTCACCTTTTTGCAATTTGGCATAAGCTACAGCTTCCTTCAGGTCCCTTTCAAACTCACCCAAAATACCCGGGTTAGTAGTTTGTGGGCCGGTTATACAAAAATGCAGCCCGTTAGGGTTTTGCTGGCCATTTAGCCTCCAACCTTTGCTTTTTAAATAGTCGTTAGCATGGTAAATATTAAACTGATCAGAACCGATAGCGGTAATAAACAGCGAATCACCAAACAATTTCAATTCAGGAATTGAGCGTACCATGTTTTTCATTTTAGCATTTACTTCAAAAATTTCTTTGGCCCGTTTCATGTAGCCCTCTCTGCCGTACTGCACCATTGCGGCCCAGGTAGCGGCAAACAAGCCACCAGATTTGCTTCCATTAAAACCGGTAGAAATATAAATGCCACCCGGCCAGTCCACTTGTCCGTAATACTGGTATCGCCTTAACTCTTCATTACTGAACAAAACTGTTGAAGTGCCTTTAAGCGAATAGCCGTATTTGTGCGTATCAGCCGAAATAGCCGTAACGCCTGGTAATCTGAAATCAAATACCGGGCAATTAAGACCCAGGGGTTGGGCCCAGGCCAGAATAAAACCACCCAAACAGCCATCAACATGCAGGCCAACGCCATGTTTCAATGCAAGCTCAGATAGTTTTTCAATCGGGTCAATCAGCCCGTGGCCATAGTTGCCGGCAGAGCCAATTATAAGCACCGTATCAGATGTAATTTTCCTTTCGACATCCTTTACGTCTACCAGGTAATTTTCGTCAACCTTAGCGGTTTGCACTTTAAGGTTAAGATAGTGGGCCGATTTAAAAAAAGCCGGGTGCGCAGTAACCGGAATAATTATCTCCGGTTGTGTAATCTCCTTTTTATCAAGGCCCCACTCACGATGCGCATAAACTGATTGATAGATGCTATCCGTACCACCGGTGGTAAGCGAGCCGCATGCTTTTTGGTTTGGATTTCTTTTATTAACCGCGTCGCCATTAAAAATATCCAGTGTCATGGAAATTATCTCGCCTTCAAATTTGGTAAGCGAAGGGCACACATCCCGTTGGATTGAATTTATCTGCGAGTAATAAGAGAACGCTTCATTAAGAAAATCGTAATGGTCCTGATCGCCGTGATAAAATGAGCCCGATATTTTACCGCTTTTCCACGGAGCGCTTTCCGCAGCGTGCATCTCTTTTATTTGTGCCATTACATCCCCTCTGGCGGTGGACTTATCAGGCATTTTAATGTTAACAGGGTATTTATCCTTGTATGGAAAAAACGAGTTCGCCAGCTCCGGATTACTCCTCATCTCATTTTTCACCAATTCTATTTTCTTATTGTCACTCATGCTTCTCTGCACAGCTCTGGCTAACGCGGGGAGGTGTTTTGTGATTTTCTTTTCCAGGAACTTTGTGATGCCCATAAGTTTGTTGTTGGTGTTTTAAGTAATTCAGCTAAATAATTTTGGCAATGACTGCTCTGTTGGGACACGAATAATCTTAGATATAATTTTAAATAATTATCTGTTCTGATTTTCGCGTTAAATTAATTTACAAATTATCGCTCACTACCCATTACTGGTTTTCATTTTTTGAATCTCCTTGTAGCTTTTCAGTTCGCGCACGTTGGTTTGGAAAGTCGTTTGCAGTATTTCATCGAAGGTTGCATCAACCTTAAAAACCTCATCGTACTTGCTCGGCTTTTTCTTCTTGCTTGATTTTTTTGAAACCACATTTTTCATGACAGCTAAATTAAGCAAACCAGTTCTATTTCTGGAACTTTTTAAATTCTTTCATCGAAGAAAATTTGGTGGGCGGTGTCGAAACTTCGGTAGCTTCAACGTCAATGGTTTGGGCTTCTCCATAAACGAGGTCATTCCAACTCAACCTGCGGTTGCATTTTGTGAGTGTGTTTTCAAACCTTTCTCGGTCGTTCAATTCGCGCGAATTAAACCGGTAAGCAAATTCATCGCAATACCTGTCAAGGTGTTTTTCCGAAATATGATGGTAAATTCCAATGATACCGCGTTTGAATAATGACCAGTAATTTTCGATTGTGTTAGTGTGAATATCGCCATTGACGTATTCGCCTAATTTGTGATTTATAACCATGTGGTCGAATTTTGCGCGTAGTTTGTTATAGCCGCCCCATTCGTCCGTCATTACTTTTGCACCTTCCGTTACGTTTTTATTTATGATAGGAATGAGCGTTGCGCCCTTCGTGTTTTTCGCTTTCATCGTGATTAATTTCCCTCCACGTTCAATCAATCCGACAACCGGTGTTTTGTCTTTTACGCTGCGACCTTGTGAGTTTTCAACTTTCTTATTCTTATGGCGATTTTTATTTTTGCCTCCGATAAAAGTTTCGTCAACTTCAACGGTGTTGTTCAGCATCACGGATTTTGCCGTCATCATTATTCTTACGCGGTGATTTAAAAACCACGCCGTCTTTTGACAGATGCCCAAATCACGCGCCATTTGGTGTGATGAAATTCCTTTTTTGTGAGCAGAGAGCAAGTAGATTGCCGCGAACCAGTAACGCAATTCTATTTTGGTATTTTCAAAAACAGTTCCCGAAATTGCTGAAAACTTTCTGTGGCAATCTCTGTTTGCACATTTGAATCCGCGATTGGTGCGGTAAACTTTTGTATGTCCGCAATGCGGGCAATGAATCCCATGTACCCAACGCTGTTGCTCCAAAAACGAAACGCATTTTTCTTTACTATTGAAAAAATCCAAAACCGCAATAACACTTTTAAATCCTGAAACGCTAATCATAACTTGCTCTTTTATATTTATGTATGCAAGTTAAGCCGTCACTGCGCAATGGATTTGCGTAGTGAATTTTGAGTTGTTTTTGTTAACGAATTTTTACAAATAAGCTATCTTGTATAGGTAACGCCGGATAAAATAGTTATCCAATTATGGGTGGTGGTATCCAAAACCGGCAACTGATTAACTGCAAAATGTTTCCATCCAATATGAAGTTCGCCATTGCGAATACGTGCAATGCCTTGTGCGTTTTCAGTATGCCCATGAGAGGTTTTTACCCAATAGGCTTCGCTATGTCCATCTATGCTCAAATGATATGTATTTATGCCATTAGTGCCATCCCAAACGCCTATAAATCCGGGGTCAACCAAAGTAGCCTCCTTGCCGCAGCCAAGCAGTAATGAAATGCAAAATAATGAAACAAAAAGGGCGGCTTTCGACCGCCCTTCATTCAAGGTTGTGTGAATCATCCGGTTAGCTATTGCAACTGAAAAGCCGCACAATGAACGAGTGGAGCAGTATTTGAGCAAGTATAGGTGTATGTATAAGGGCTGCCCGGTATGGCAACTGGTTGACCATTGCTATCCGTCGCGGTCACAGTGATTGTACAGGTTTTGGTCAATGAATTTCCAAGGCTCATAGCAAAACTAAAGGCGCTACCTTGGCTACAAGTTGGAGCGGTGGACGGTGGGATATATGTATTTACGTCTGCTATTGTGATTGGTGAAGTGCTGCTGCCAGATACGGCAATTGTCACAGATTGCACGTCTAAGTTAGTTACCCAATTATCTGCGGTGGTTGAATTCACCCATAGAAGCAGCGTACCATTGTACTGGCAAGTGCCGTCATCTGAATTCGCGGATGCGTTGAAATTTGTGGCATCGGCACCGGTACATCCTTTCGTTTTACATGAATTGATTGAAAACATTATAGTTGCGATTGCAGTAATTACGAATAACTTTTTCATTTAAGTTGATTTTAGTGTGGTGAATAATATTGACCGCAAATCAACTTATTTGAATTCGTTAAATTTTCTTTTCTTCGTTATGGTTTAATACTGACAGTTGTAGTTTATAAAAAACAAAATGACATGAATGGTATAGGTGCAAACATCAAGAACATACGTGAGCTAAGAAATTACACGCAGGAATTCATGGCTCAAAAATTGAAAATTACGCAGGCTGGTTATAGCAAAATTGAGTGCGGTGAATCGGATGTACCGTACTCGAAGCTGAAAGAAATAGCCAAAATTTTAGAGGTAAAAGTGGAGGACTTAATTTCTTTCGACCAGCAAAGGATTTTCAACGGGTTCAACACCGTGAAGGGTAATAACAGCAATAATCTTATCGTAAACGATATTAAGGAAATTAAAAAATTGTATGAGGATAAAGTTTCACTTCTCGAAAAATTACTCAAAAATAGCGAAAGTCAATTAGCACGCTATCAAGATAAGTTTGGGGATATTTAATTTGCCGACACCAAAACAAACCAAGATGGAAAAGGAATTAGAGGATAGATTTGTAAAGATAGAAAATGAACTCAAGGGGATAAATGTCAAGCTAAGTGAAATTCAGAAAACCGATTTAGAGGACTTTAATTCGATTGATAAGAATATTGATACACTCAATGAAAGTCTCAATAAGATAAGTCGAAGTATTGGAGTATTACATGAGAATATCGTGGATTCGCAGAGCAATATCATTTTAGCAATACAAGGGGCAAAAGATGATATTATTTCGTTTCTGAAGAAGTCTTAAGAGTCCTTATGTTCCTTGTGGTTTGTGGGAGCGTTGTGTCCGGTCGAGTTAATGGCTTCATCTTTGGCATTGGCTTATTAATCAATCGCTCGGCAAATTCTTCAGAAGTTTCATTTGGTAATTTCTTTATCAGTGCCATATTGGTTATTTACAGGTTAAGATAATGAATTAATTCCAGATGTTTTGTTTTTTCTTTGTTTCGGGGGTAAAAATTTGTGCTGCGAATCGCATTAGTGTAATTAACTAATTAGAAATCAATTAGTTAAGAGGCTACCCGCAGAAATACGTTGCCGACAAATTGAAAATGACGCAGGCTGGTTACAGTAAAATTGAGCGCGGCGAATCAGACGTGGCGTATTCCAAGTTGGAAGAAATATCCAAAGTTTTGGATGTTAGTATTGAGGATTTAATGGCTTTCGACCAGCAGAAATTTTTGAACAGTTTTAACCATGT
>CAISWS010000427.1 GCA_903889265.1 uncultured Bacteroidota bacterium | reverse complement strand
CCAAAAAAGGGGGATTTTTTTGTTTGTTGCTTTTGCCCCCGGCAAAGCGGCCTTTTGCCCGGAATATATACCCGACCGCTACAGGCAGACTGAAAAGAAGCCCACCAATTATGAGGCCTATGTTGAAGCATGCAAAAAGCAAGGCCTAAACTATATTGACCTTACCAGCTATTTACTGAGTATGAAAGATACCTCCAGATACCGCCTTTATCCGCGGCGCGCTACCCATTGGAGCTATTATGGCGATTTCCTGGCCTTCGATTCAATTATCCATTACCTTCAGCAAAAATCAGGATTTAAAATGGCCGGGTTAAGGATTGATTCGATTCAGCTAGATACACATCCCCGCTGGCGCGATAATGATATAGGAAGCACTTTAAACCTGATTGCAGAATTTAATAAAGATACCCTTGCCTATCCCTTCTTTTCTGCTACTGATACCAACCGCACGCTGAATCTATTGGCCATAGGCGATAGTTATTATGATAATATGCAGAGCTACAATTCGCCGCTTATATTTAAGAACAGCTGGTTTTGGTTTTACTACGTTAACATTCAGCGCTCCGGGTTACCCAAAATTGAAGATAAGGAAGCCCATACAAGGCTCAAAGAAATTATACTAAGGCAAAACATAATCTGCATTATACAAACCGATGGAGGGTTGCGTGATTTTGGCTATACTTTTATTGACCAGGCCAATGAAGTGTTTAAATTACAGAAATAGGGTTTATTCCGTTTATATATTTAAGGTTAGTGAAAAGTACATTTATTAAATACTTAGTGGCTGGATTTTTGCTTCTTGCGCTATGGGCTCCGCAGGTACAGGATGGGCTGCAGATTTTTAAGGGCGGTGAGTTAAATGGTGCTTTTACTAAACCCGATGACATAGTGTTCAGTTTCGAAAATTGGTTTAATGGAACCTTTGCGCTGAAAAAGGAGGAGTTTTTAAGGACATCCTTTGGGTTTCAGGGTGATATGGTAAGACTACACAACCAGATTGATTACACCCTTTTAAGGGAGGTTAATGCTAATGGCGTGGTGTTGGGTAAAGATGACTATTTGTATGAACAAGCGTACATTGACAGCTATTACGGTGAGGATTTTGCGGGCCTTGAAGCAATAAAAAAAAGAGCTGCCATGTTAAAGGAATTGCAGGATACGCTGCAAAACCACGGAATTTTTTTGTTTATAGCTTTTGCACCAGGCAAGGGAAGTTTTTACCCGGAGTATATACCGGACAATCATAAACCGGCTAAGAAAGGCATTACAAATTATGAGGTGTGTATCGAATCATGCAAAAGAGAGGGACTTAATTTTATTGATCTCAGAAGATATTTTTTGGATATGAAAGATACCTCCGGATACCGCCTTTACCCGAGGCGGGGTATACACTGGAGTAATTACGGTGACGTGTTGGCTTTTGATACAATTGTGCATTATCTCCGCCAAAAGTCAGGGTTTAAAATGCCGGAATTAAAAATCGACTCCATTCAGGTAACAACACATCCACGATCACGCGATAACGACGCAGGGCTTTCATTAAACCTGATTGAAAGATTTGACCGCGATACACTGGCATATCCGTTCTTCTCGGCTACTGATACCAACCGGATACTGAATTTTATGGCAATTGGTGATAGCTATTATTGGAATATGCAGTTATTCAATTCGCCTTTAATATTCAAAAATAGCTTGTTTTGGTATTATTATGATAATATATACAGCAACGACTTGCCTGTTATCTTAAATAAAGAGGCCCATGCAAGGCTTAAAGAATTTATTTTAAAGCAAAATATAATATGTATTATGCAAACTGATGCTGGTTTAAGTAACCTTGGCTTTGCATTTCCGGAGCAAGCCAATGCCGTGTTTAAACAACAAAAATAAGCGTCTATATTTATAGTGCATCAAAAAAAGCGGTTGTTATAAATGAGAAGATTCTCAGGTTACCTGATAGCAGTGGTTTTAATAATTGCCAGCCTAACCTTTACCGGTTGGGTGCTGGATATTGAATTTTTAAAGCGCCCCTTTGAAGGTAACGAGGTGATGAATCCGCTTACGGCCCTTAGTATGATATTGGCATGTATTTCGTTTTACCTGCAGTGTAAAATACCTTATGATACGCGGACAATTATTTTAGCAAAAATACTTGCGTTTAGTGTATTGAGCGTAGCCCTGCTAAAGTTACTGGCCTTAACTGGTATTAATGTTGGTGTAGAGCACTTGTTGTTTAAAGATAAATTACTGGCTGAAAGCGAAAAAATAACCCGGTCGGCCAGGCTGGCCATTGTAAATTCTTCTATAGGCTTTTTTATAACCGGCACCGCATTGCTGCTTACCGGTATGAAAGGAAAATGGCCAGGCAGGCTTATTAACCTTTTGGGGCTTACAGGTTTTATTATAGGTGCATTTGTGTGCATTGGGTTTATATATCATATAAATGAATTTTATGGCATATTGCCATATATGTCGGTTTCGCCGGCCACGGGTCTCTGTTTTGTTGTTTTTGCACTGGCCATGATGTTTGAGAACAGTGATGCAGGTTTTATGGCCGAGTTAAGCAGTGATTACCTGGGTGGTAAAATTGCACGTGGCCTTGTTCCCATTGGAATTGGGGTGCCTGTTTTATTCGGCTATATAGGGCTTACGCTTTCGTGGTGGTTTCCTTTTTCGGCTGCATTGGGGACCGCTTTGCTTAACACAAGCATTATTATAGTGTTTTTGGCAGTGATGTGGTTTCTGGCCCGTGCGCTTAACAAGTCTGACTCGGAACGCCAGATTGCTGAAATGCAGCTTCAGCGCCAGGCGCAGTTATTCACCGTTATACCCGATGCGGTAATATACGGAGGTAAAGACCTTACCATTATTAATGCCAATCCCGCAGCTGAGCAGCAATTTAATATCCGCCGCGAAGAAATAGGTAAAATAACCATTGATGATGTTTTTGAAATTGAAATGGTGGGAACTACCCGT
>CAISWS010000426.1 GCA_903889265.1 uncultured Bacteroidota bacterium | reverse complement strand
TCCGCTGGCTGTATACAAATGGCCGGGCGAGTTGGAAAATGCAGTCCCGCCATCGCCGAAAGTCCACGCATAATTAAACAACGTATCCGGAATGCTCAGGTAGTCGCTGTTAACAAAAGCATAGCTGCCAAACCCGGTTTGCCAGTCGTTAAATTGCGCAGCAGGAGCGCAACGGTTAAGCTCAATGGTCTTACTTAAAACCGAATCACAACCCTGGCTGGCATTCAACAATTCAAGCGATACAATATAAGTTCCGTTCGTAGCATAAGTATGGTTAACCTGGTAGCCGTTGCCTTGCGATGTATTTCCGTCGCCAAAATTCCAGATGTAGGTTAGCCCGTTCGAGATAGAATCCCAGCTGTAACTGTTATCTGTAAAGGTAACAACACCACCCAGGCTTACACTATAGGTAAAGTTAGGTGCAAAAGTTCCGCAGGCATTGGTTATCACAAATGTTAGGCTGGCATTAGCAGCACACCCCGTGGCGGTATCAACCACCGACAAATTCACACTATAACTTCCGCTATTGGAATAAGAATTGGTTGTAGTACCTCCACTTGCTGTATTTCCGTTGCTAAAAGTCCAGGTATAAATATCCGAAGTACTTTGCACCGAAGATGCAAACTGAATCTGAACAGGCGAATGGCCCGAAATAGTAGTATCAATTGCAACGCTAAAGCCACAGGTACTAACCTGTAAATTTACTGTTGAAGTATCCGCGCAACCCAGCAGCGAACACGTAGCAATTAACGTAACCGGGAAGTTGCCCGATGCCGCATATTGATGGGTTACTGAATCAGAAGTTGAAGTACCTCCATCACCAAAACTCCAGCTATAACTAAAGAAAGGGACAGCGTTCAGAGTTGTCGGAACAAAATCATAGCTGCCTGAACCGGCTGAAACAGCAGAAAACTGTGCCGCCGGATGGCACCGGTTAACTTGAAAAGTCTTGTAGAAAATAGTATCGCAACCGTAGCTCGCATTTATAATCTCAAGAGATGCGGTATATGTTCCATTTGCGGCATAAGTATGATTAAGTTGATTGCCTGAATTAGTTACGGTATCACCATCACCTGTTACCCATATATAGGTAAGGCCGCTTACACTGCTGTCCAGGCTATAGCTGTTATCAACAAAAGAGGCCTGCCCGCCGACTGCAATATTGTAGGTAAAATCCTCAGCTACTAAACCGCAGGCGTTGCTTACAACAAAGCTCAAACTGGCCGAAGCCTGGCAACCTGTGGCAGCATCGGTTACGGATAAATTTGCGGCGTACCAACCCGGGTTAGGAAAATTGTGCGTAACGCTTGCACCGGTTCCGGTTCCCCCGTCACTGAAACTCCAGCTATAGGAGTAATCCACATTCTGTGCTGAAGAAGTAAATTGAATAGAAGCAGGATTGTGGGTTAAAATTACCGTATCAATAGTAAGCGGAAAACTACAGCTTGTAACCTGTATGTTCCTGGTCACTGTATCAGTACAACCAGGCACCAAAGTGCTCCTGATTACAACGCTGACATTATAGTTACCCGATGACTGATACTGATGCGAAGCTGAAGCCGACCAGTTAACCGGGTCAGTACTGCCATCTCCAAAATTCCAGGTATAAGTCAAAAATCCCGACAGACTGGAATTGCTGTCCGCTACAAAACGGTAATCCCCGTTACCCAGCGATGCGTCTGTAAACTCCGCCAAAAACTGGCAGTAAGTAAAAGAAACGGTATCATTCGTTGTCAAATCGCAACCAGTGCTGCTATTAGCTATTTCCAAAGACGCGACAAAGCTACTACCAGTGCTGTAAGTGTGTGTAACATTCAACCCACTGCTTTGAATGATGGTACCATCCCCAAAATTCCAGGTGTAGATAGAATGATTTGTTGCAGTATCAGTGTTATACGTGTTATCGGTAAATGTAACAACACCGCCAGCTGCAACGCTGTAGCTGAAACTCGGGGTTACACATTGCGCATGTCCGGCCACACCGGCAAGGAGCAGGGCAATAAAAATAAGGGGTTTAAAAAGGGTTTTCATAGTTTATAATTTGGTAATAGTAATTTCATTTAACACTACAAAGGTGCCCCAACATTTTAGCGGAACCAACCCCCTTTTTCAAATACCTTACACAGCCAGCGCCTAAAATTACAGTAACACTTTACAAAACCCGGGTGGCCAAACAACCTGCCGGAATGAATAAAATAAGGGAGGAAAGGATTCCAACTCGCAAGTTGCAACCAAAGATAACAGGAAAATAAGTTCTTACATGCCCTATTTAAATAATTGTCCCGAATTCATCAATAATAAGGAGCTTCTGAGGTAATATACCTCTTCGCAAAAAAATCACTAAATGGTCAAAATAATTTTGTACTACTCGGCTGTTTACTCCTGATTTTCTCCGTGCGAAACCTGTATTCTGGTATTATCCGGAGAACTCTAATGTTTTTGCACCCGTTTGTCCAGGCAAAATCACCTGTTCACCACCGCTGCCGTTACAAAACTCAGCCTCACCCCCTCTACAGCCGCAATTTTTTGCAGGCAAGCCTCGGCAGTAGCACCGGTGGTCATCACATCATCCACCAGCAGCACATGTTTGTTCTTTAGCTGCTCAGCGTCTTTAACAGCAAATATTTCAGCCACATTATACCACCGGTCAAAGCGGTTTTTACCCGTCTGCGATATATTCTCCTGCACCCGTTCAAGCGCAGTACCGGACCACGGCACCTTGATGGTTTCAGAAATCCCCCTTGCTATCGGGTCGCACTGGTTATAACCTCTCCTGCGCAACCGTTTCCCATGCAGCGGCACCGGAACAATAATATCTACATCCTTAATCACCGAACCCGGCTGCAACATTAAACTACCCAGCATCCTGCCAATCATCTCGCCCGCGTCCTGCCTGCCGTAATATTTCAATTGGTGCAAAAGCTGTTGCACATCCCCACTCTTTTCAAACTTAAACAACGCCGCAGCGCCTTGCAGGTCAACCCTGCCCCAAAATCTTTTGGCCATCTGGTTTTCAGCATCATTCCAATACTCGCTCCTCGGCAACTCCCGCCTGCACGTATAACAAAGCACAGCCTCCCCCTTCAGCAACTTCTCCGAACAAGCCAAACAAACATTCGGATAAAAAAGCTCAAACAAATCAGAAAAATACCCCGCTAAAGGAATTTGCATATTAAAAATGATAATTAAAAGTACATCCCACCTCACAAGCCGGGCCGCCGCGTTTGTATGCTCATCCGGCATCGCAGAAATTTCCGTTAAGAAAAGCATTCATGCATAGCCAAAAGAAATAAACGCTGTCTGAGACCAACCTAAAGTAAGCTACAACAACCACCGGTGCGTCGAGTTCGTTTATTTCCGGTGGAGAGAATGCTTTTAGGAAATAGCTGCACAGCCTTAATTTTTTGGTTCTTTTGTATCAAGACAAAAGAACGAGAATCCCCGTTGGAAGGCCGCAACAAAAATCCGGGCAAAATGTCATAAGCGCTGGAAATCCATGCTCTCATTTCACCAATACCACATCCTCATCCCTCAACAACTCCTTATCCCCCTTAAACCGCAACAATAACCGGCCAACAGTCACCACATCCTTCTGGCAATACTCCACAATACGCGCTAGTCCTTTTTCCTGCCAGTAAACCCGGCATACATCCTTGCCCTCAATATCATCCTTCGGCGTAGGTATATCCAATATCGCACTCAGCAATTTCAGCGAAGTAAAATTTTTATGGTCACCAAATTTCCAAAGCTGCATCGTATCCACATCACTCATCTCCCAGGGCCGCTTACCCGAAAAATCAAAAATTTCCGGCAGCTCAAACCCCTTAATCAGCAACCGGCGGCAAATAAACGGCAGGTCAAACTCACGTATGTTATGCCCGCAAAAATTAAACCGCTCCGTATCCTGAAAACTCTTCGCAACCATTTTCAAAAACTCATCCAGCAACAAACGCTCATCATCCCCCGAAACCGATTTAACCCTGAAAACCTTGCGCTGCTTCTCTTTATCAAAATGAAAAAAACCAACCGATATACATATAACCTTTGCAAACTCCGAATACACCCCGGCCCTTTTCAAGTACCCCTCTTCAGCAGTTTCCCCTTCTATTTTTAAAGTAGCATGCTTCACCGCCCACAACTCCTGCATACCCGCACTTAACAGGCCAAACGCCCCAAACTGAGGCACTGTTTCAATATCAATAAAAATCAGGTTATAGGGGTTTATATGCGAAAGCATACTCTAAAGAAATTAATTTTTTCCCTAAATTTAAATCTACTTCGGATAAATAATTAAACCGCATTTTTTATTGAAGTATGGGGCACCCTTGGATTAGGCTGTTCCCCTACCTTTTTTTCAAAGAGAGGGGTGTCCACAGGACGGGGTGAGTTTGTATTGGCTGTTCACCGGCGGTTAAATTCCGTGCGAAACATTTTTTTAAGTTTTTACAACAATGAGATCATTCTGGAGCCGCATACCAATGTTAAGAGTCGTCTTCGCCATGATGGCCGGAATTGGCCTTCAAATCGGTATTGATTCCTGGCTCCATCCCGCATACATGGCTACCTTACTGATAGCATTACTCCTTTTTATCTCAGCCAGCTTCATCATCATTTACAGTCAGCTTAAAAGTGTCTCCCTCACATACCGCATGAGGTGGCTGAACGGAATCGCCCTCAACACAGCTATTATCTCATTTGCATACCTGCTAACCTGGTTTTACAGCGATAAAAATTACACCAATGAATTTTCGCAATTCCTGGACACACAGAATATCCTTGTGGTCAAAATACACGAGCCGCCTGTTCTGCACGATAAAATAGTTTTAGTAAACGCCGAAGTAGAAGAAGTAAACAACACTCAAGGCAATTTCAAAACAAAAGGAAATATTCAACTCGATTTTTTAAGGGACACTTTATGCGAACGGCTGAATTACGGAGATGTTCTTCTGATAAAGTCTAGAGTAGATACCATCAAAGGCCCTCAAAATCCATATCAGCGCAATTATAAAACCCTGCTGGCCTTCCGAAATATTTATCACCGGGCTTTTGTAACCCACAGCGAATGGGCGCTCATAATGCCAAACCAGGGAAACCCTCTTTTATCTGCCATATACAAGTTGCGCAAAAGTTTTCTTAAAGTAATTGCCCGCTACGTAACCGATAAAAATGATTTCGGCGTGGCAACCGCCATCACCCTCGGCTACCGCGATTATCTGAGCTCCGAACTTTACCAGGCATATTCAGATTCGGGCACAGTACAAGTATTAAGTGTCAGCGCCCTGCACGTCCTCATCATGTTTTTTACTATCAATTTTCTGTTGCGGTGGATGGAAAAGCGCGGCAGAAAAATGCTATTCGCAAAAACTAGCCTCGTTATTAGCTTTATCTGGTTTTACGCCTGCATTACAGGTTTAACATTGCCCGTAATGCGCTGCGCCACCATGTTTACTTTAATACAACTGGGCACCGTGCTAACCCGAAATGTAAACCGGTACAACATAGTTGCCGCCAGCGCATTATTACTGATGCTGTTTAACCCCTTTGTAATAACCGAAATAGGTTTTCAGCTAAGTTACCTCGCCGTGTTCGGCCTCTATTATCTGCAACCCAAAATTGCAAATCTCCTTCCTGTAATGGTGAGCGCAGCCGAACCACCACATTACCAAAAACAAACCAACTGGCTTTTAAAGCCCATCACCTTTTTGCTGCACTATATACAGCTGCTCGCCATCAAAATACTTGATTTTATCTGGCAGCTAATGGCAGCCTCCGTTGCAGCACAAATTGCCATTATGCCATTGTGCCTGTTTTATTTTTACCAGTTCCCTAACCTCTTTTTGCTTTCCAATATCATAGTAGTACCGCTCAGTAACTTCCTCATATTTACAGGCACTGTTTTATTTGCAGTTAACCGCGTTCCCATCATAAATGATATGGCAGGCTACACTTTTAGCCACCTGCTCACCCTGCTCAACAAATTTGTTTTCTGGATAGACTCCATCCCCTTCTCAATTACCAAAGGCATCACAATATCTGTAGCAGAAATGATTTTACTCTATGTCCTTATTGTTCTGCTGTGTTGGCTTACCGAAGAGCGGAGAAACAAAGTAGCTATCACCGCCCTCGCTGTTCTTTTAACCCTGTGCACACTCAGCTCCTTCAAAAAATTTGAACAGGCCGCTCAAAAAGAAATAATTGTTTACGCCGTGCCCAAACAAAAAGCCATCGCATTCATCTCTGGTAAAAACTTGTATTACGAAATAGACTCCGCCCTTTACAACAACCAAACCACCATGCTCTATAATATTTACCACCACTGGTGGCAAAGTGGCGTTACTCACCAAATACAAGTAACCGACAGCCTTTCAAACTCCCAAAAAGAAATTTATTCCACCACCCTTACCGCAGGCCGACTTATCTTATTCGAAGGCAAAAAAATATTACTGGTTGATTCTACGGCTACAGCAAACCCATACGGCTCCAAAATAAAACTGAAACCCGACCTCGTCATCCTCTCCGGCAACATCAAAACATCCATCCCCATCCTCAAAAAATCAGTAAACTTCAACGAAGTAATTTTCGACTCCTCCTGCAAACCCTCCGCCCGCAAACGCTGGAAAAAAGACTGCTCTAACCTCAACATCAACTACTACGATGTAAATACAGATGGTGCTTATGTTTGGGATTTGAAAAAAGAAACGCCATAGGCAAAGAAGGTGCGCATTTCAAGCCTTCCCTTTATTGGGAACGATAACCGGTAATCTTCCGTTAAAAATTTTGCTGGTGGTATTTACTCTTGTATTTCTCGGCTGTTAACTCTGTATTTCCTCCGTGCGATACATGGATTCATGTAATTTCGGCTGTTAATCTAAATACTTAATACTCCCTGCTAAATACTATTCCCCAAAAGCCTTCTTCTTGTAATCCCAGTTAATAACCTTGCAGCTAGGCAATGCATCGCGCAATGGGGTAATCTGCTCCTTGGTAATATTATTATAACTCAGGTCCAAAAACTCCAGGCGGCTCATCTTCATCAACTTCGCCTTCTCCACCTCAAAATCCAGCTTCAGGTTCATAGATAAATTCAATTCCTTCAACTGTTCAAGTCCTGCAAAATCTGCCGGCAACTGCGTCATATCATTCGCCTTTAAATCCAGCCACTTCAGGTTCTTTAACTGCGCAAAAGATGCCGGCAAAGTGCCAACCAGGTTATCGCGCAGGTCCAGCTTTTCAAGTTGGGTCAGGTTGCTGATACAATCCGGCAGTTGCTCAATCACATTATCTTTAAGCGTAAGCACCTTTAAATTCTTTAACTGGCAAATTTCATTCGGTAAAGCCTTCAGCTTCTTATCCGGTCGGTTGAAAAAATTACCATCCAGATGTAACTCCTCCAGGTTCTTCAAACTAGCCACCTGCGCAGGCACCACACTCAAATCATTCAGGCTGATATCCAGTTTGGTAAGCTTGCCCAGTTGGGTAACTGAAAGAGGCAGCCCCGGCAGTTTATTCAACCCCAGGTTTAAATCTGTAAGCTCGGTAAGCCCTGCAAATCCTTCAGGTAAAGTAATCAGCGCATTACCAGCTAAATTCAAAAACTTCAACTTCTTCAACTGCCCAAAACCCGGCCCCAGGTCAGTAATTTTGTTCATCCGGGTACCCATCTCAAAATACCCCAGGTCCAGATATTCAAGGTTGGTTAAGTTTCCGAAAGTAAGTGGCAATGAAGTTATCCTGTTCGCCTTTAAGTCAAGTACGCGTATATTGCTCAGCTTACCAATTTCAAGCGGAACATTATCCATATTGCACTCCTGCGCCTGCAACTCCGTTATTCCGGGTATCTGAGATAATGTAGTAAAAACCTGCACCGTTTTCAGGTTCGGGTTCCTGCTGATATTAATCTTCTCTAACCCGCTTAACTTGCTAAACGATGGCGGCAACACTTTTATATTATTCCCCGAAATATCCAGGTTCTTCAAACTCCTTACAGAACCAATTTTATCATTCAGTTCTTCCAAACCGCTGTTGGCAAAATTCAGTTCCTCAACATGCAGGTTTTTAATGCGATCGTAAACATCATCATCGTACAAATAAGCATTGTGCTCCAGGTTAAGCACCCTCAGCTTTTTTAAAAGCGTAAACGAATCCGGCAGCGTGGTAAAATTATTATCCTTTAAAATCAGCACCTCAAGCCCGCTTAAATTCTGTATCAAACCCGGCAGGGTCTTATAGTCACCTCCCGATAAATTCACCTTTTTAAGCTTCGGCAACTTTGCCAGCTGATCAAAAAGCTTGTAAAGGTCAAGCGCCTTGCTACGGGTACAGGTAAATTCCTCCAGGTTAACAAACTTCGTAAGGTCATCACTAAACAGCGCCTTCGGGTAATTGCTGAAAGTAAGCGAAGTAGTGCCGCTCACATTTTTCAGCGCCTCTTCAATAGTCCGGTTAGCCTCAATCTCCTCGGTTTGCTGGTTGCCCGCATTATCCTGTTTGTATTTTTCAAACAAGCTCTTGGTAATAGAATCCTTGGCATGCTGGTTTAGCTTATTCCAGTCCTCGGCCGTAAAAGGGTTTGTAATTTTCCCGTGCCCATCTTGTGCCCGCAAAGCAGTAAAGCACAAAACTGCCACAACAATCAAAAGCGTATTCTTCATCGGATTTTTTACTGGTATTTGATTTTCCAAAACAAGGCAAACTTACTTAAACTTTATTAGCCATTCATTTATCGGTAATGTACCATTTTGAATTAGACTTCTTCGATAAATGCCAAACCTGAATTTGTATTCGCATTTCCCCTCTCTTTTTTTCAAAGAGAGGGG
>CAISWS010000425.1 GCA_903889265.1 uncultured Bacteroidota bacterium | reverse complement strand
TAATAAGACTGATAAGTTAATTTTCCGTTTTTTTCTACGTGTTCATTTTTTTCTTATATTAGCTTCTGAACAGTAACCATTATTCTAAGTAATTCGCCTAGCCATACAAAATTACTTCCATCAATTATTGTAACCACAATTGCATGTTCGGATGCAAAGAATTTACCTGCTGCGTAGTTAATATTTCCGCACAGTGCACCCTGACGACCAATAAGTACATAATCCCCGTGGTGGGTATATGTTGCAGTAAAGCCTCGTAATCCATTTCCCCCGAAAACCTTAAAATGGCCTTCTGGTCTAATTGAATCAGAAGTAATAGTATCCCCGCTTTTTAATTTTGCTACATACTTCAATTTTTTTAGGCCCCAATTTTCCGGCACATCTCCTAACCAATCCACCCCGCTTGGTTTTAATTTTGCATTTGGGTTTATGCCTTTTGTAACTGCGTGGTTAATAATGGCGGTGCGCTCTTCTTTAAGCAGCTCAATCAGCTTTTGTTTGTTGACAATCAGTGTATCTATTTGGGTGGTTTTTTCATCGAGGTAATTGGCGATGGCGGTTTGTTCTTCAAGATTTGGTAGTGTTATAGACCAATTGAGAAAGTTGTCCTGGTATAGGTGAATAATTGTTGAGCCACGAGAAGTAAGGCCGACAAATTCGGAAAAAACAGTTGATTCAATCAGCCAAAACATGAATCTGGTATCATACTTATTTTCTAGCGGCCTCATTACGAAAACACCACTATTTAAAATTGCCTTTCCATTTAGTCCTTCAACAATTGCAACCTTCCCTATAGTACCGTCCTTAGTTACCAAAAGGTCGTTTTCTTTTAGCTTAATGTAGGGGTCTTCTTCATACCTCTCTTCACTGATTCTGTAACAACTTGACCAATTTACTTTTCCCTTAATTAAATCCGTTCCTGTAACGCAATAAGGCAAATTCTCATCGAGGGAAAACTCATCAGCCTTTAAACCATGCCAACCTACACGCGCTTTCATGTAAGTGATATACTTCAACTTCTTCACTTCCCAATGACTTGGAATATCACCAATCCAATCAATGCCGGTGGGTTTATATTTGGGGTAGGATTTCATTATTAAAGTTCCGTTTTAATGCTTGAAATAGTTTCAGGAAAACGGTCAACTGTTTTTATGAAATCGGGTAAGTCTTTATTAATCCATCCACACACGGTATATATATCAGCGTGTATTTGCTCCACCTTGCTGATGTTCCACAAAATGGGCTCATGATGGAAAACGCGGTTACGGAAATCCCGGATTTTATTAATAGGTGCAGAAACGTTATGCCTTTGGCGGTCAGTTTTAGACATATTTGGAAATGCTTTTCTTAAATCCTTCCATAAAATGCGTTCGTATTCTGCATTTAAAATCCTAACCCAAAACCCAAGCGTAAGCTCTGCTACCACTTTTGCACCGCTAATAACTTCGTGGCGCTTTGTTATATGTTTTTGCGCCATAGTAATTTCGCGGTTCAGGTCTTTTAATCCTGGTTGTGTTGCAAGTGCCAGATACCAATCCTGGGTATTAAATTTATCGCATAACTTGCGGTTGAGGCTATTTCTCAGCGCTATTTCAAAAATACTGAGGCTTGGGTAAAAGCTTTCTGAGGCCGAAATATTTAGTTGATAATGCTTTATAGCTTTTGCCTCATCAGGAGTGTGTTTGCCGAAATATTTATGCATTCTTTCCGGGGAAAAAACGCTTTGCATATATTGTCTATCCATTTCGCGTTATTTTTAGTATATTTGCATCAGGCAGTCCCGGTAGTTCCTCTCCCAGTTTTTATGCTGGTGATGAATCCGGGTTTTTTTATTTTAATGCGTGCCCTATCATATTTTCAGTTTCTTCCTCCAAAGCCAAAATGTCCTTTCGTATATCCTGTAAACTGCGCAGGGGTTTATATTGATAAAAGTATTTGGTAAAGTTTATTTCGTATCCAATTTTGGTTTTGCCTTCATCAATTTTTGCATCGGGCAGGTGCGGCAATACTTCCTTTTTAAAGTAGGCTGCTATATCTTCTTTTAAAGGTACGTTTTCAAAATCGCGCAGGTCGGCATTGGGTATGGGATTGCCTTTTTTATCAGTTTCAATTTTTCCTTTTGCATCTCTTTTGGGTCTTTCAACAGTAATGCGGCTGTAGCCAAAATCGTCGTTATCAAAAATTTTGCAATAAGGGCCGGGTTTATTGGCCCCATATATTTCGGTTATGTGTTGTATTGCCTTTTCGTGTATTTCTTTACGCTTGTTACCAAGGCTGCGCAGCATTTTGCTGTAAAAGGGGTTATCCTTATCGTCTTTGTCGGCACCGGTGGCGTTTATTAGCTGTACCTTGCCCTTGCGGTCTTTTGTTTTACGGTCGGTAACAATCCATATATAGGTTGATATGCCGGTGTTGTAAAACAACTGGTCAGGCAGGCCTATAATGGCTTCCAGCATATCGTTTTCAATAATCCATTTACGTATATCGCTGGTGCCGCTGCCTGCTCCGCCGCTAAACAGGGGGCTACCATTAAATACAATGGCAATGCGACTGCCGCCTGCGCTGCGTTTCATTTTGCTTATCATGTGCTGCAAAAACAGAAATGAGCCATCGCTTATAGCAGGTAAGCCCGCGCCAAACCTGCCGGCAAAACCTTTGGTGGCGTATTCGTCTTTAATCTGCTTTTCAGCTTTTTTCCATTCCACACCAAAAGGTGGGTTGCTCAGCATGTAATCAAAGGTTTCATCTTCCAAGCCGTCCTGGGTAAACGAGTTGCCAAATTTAATGTTGGCCGGGTTTTGCCCCTTAATCAGCATATCGCTTTTGCAGATGGCATACGATTCAGGATTTAGTTCTTGTCCAAAAACTTCAAGCTTGGCATCGGGGTTTAGTTCCTGTAAGTAAAGTTCTGCTTCACTTAACATACCACCGGTGCCGCAGGCAGGGTCATACAGGGTTTTTACAATGCCTTTTTTACGCAGTATGTCCTTATCATTTACAAACAGCAAATTTACCATCAGGCGTATTACTTCGCGCGGGGTAAAGTGCTCCCCGGCAGTTTCGTTACTTATTTCAGCAAACTTGCGGATGAGTTCTTCAAAGATGTAGCCCATTTCTATGGTGGTTACACCCTTAAACATGTCGCCTGCTTCTGAGAATTTTTTAATTACGAGATAAAGCAGGTCGTATTCGTCCAGTTTTTTTATCTGGTCTTCAAAGCTGAAATAATCGATAATTTCTTTTGCACTGCCCGAAAAGCCGTTGATGTAATTACGCAGGTTGGCGGCTACGTGGTTATGGTCTTTGGCCAGTTCGTAAAAATCAAATTTGCTGTGGTTATGAAATTTGGCCTTTGCGATGTTGTTTAAAATGGGGTCGAGTACTTCAGGCTTTTTGGTTTTGTGCTGGTCGTAGGCTTCTAACACTTTTTTCTTGGTGGGTTCCAATACAAAATCGAGCCTGCGTAATACAGTAAGCGGTAAAATTACTTTGCCGTAATCGGCTTGTTTATAATGGCCGCGCAGCAAGTCTGCAATTGACCAGAGGAAGTTTGCTTTTTCTTTAAAATTATTCATAGGTCTGAGAAGAGTTATTGGCGTTTGGCTACTGAAATAAAATAGTGGCCGTTGCAATTTAAGATTTAAATCAAATTTGTGCGGCTATTTAATATGCGGTTTTGACTTTATACGGGATTCCGTTAGCGAGGGTATTACGCGCTTTCAGGGCTGTATAAAATAATTTCAAAACACAGGGCTGACACCCTGTGCTGTTATATGACGCCGCTCCCGAGTAAGTCGGGATGAAACATTTCAGAGCTTAATACAAAACAGCCGGTCACTCACGCACCATTTTCAGTATCTGACTCCGGCAAATTGCGTTGTATCATTTCTTCTATTTGCTTTAGCTGTTCGGGGTTTAGTTGCTGTAGGGCTTGCTGTTTTACAATGGTGTTATTTATTTGTATGTAGTTGTGTTGCAGGCCAGGTATAGCCAACTGGCCTTTGCCCTGAAATTTTTCGAGTAGCCGGAGGCAGAAGCACATGGTCTTTACGCATACTTTTTATTTACCAGAATCTCTCAAGACCCCTTTTCGGGAAACGGGTCTTAAGAAATTAAAGTGCTGATAATCAACAAGATAATTTTTAAAGTGGAAACACCCCTCTACCCCTTTCCGCGATGTTTTAATTGTATGCAATAAGCTAACCTATGTTGCGGTTAACTTATTGCCTCTAAGTTCTGCCATTATCAAATTTCCATTACTTTCGCCCCGCTATGTTTATAACAGTATATAAATCGAAACTACACCGGGCAACGGTTACACAGGCTGACCTTAATTATATTGGCAGCATTACTATTGATGAAGACCTGATGGATGCCGCCAAACTGGTGGAGCATGAGCGGGTGCAAATAGTAAATGTAAATAACGGCGAACGCCTTGAAACTTATGTAATAAAAGGCGAAAGGGGGAGTGGCACTATTTGCCTTAACGGCCCTGCAGCCCGTAAGGTAGCGGTAGGCGATATTGTAATTGTTATCAGTTATTGCATGTTAACCCCGGAGGAGCATAAAAACCATGTTCCGGTTACCATACATGTTAATTCAGCTAACCAACTCAGCCATTAATAAGTGAAAAAGTATATTGAAGGTTTTGTAAAGCTGGCTGTATCCTTAGGCGTAGGCATAGGTATAGTTTACTGGTTTGTAGGCCGGATGAGCGAAACCGAGAAATTGCAGATTGTTGCCGATATTAAAAGGGCCAACTACCTGTGGGTTATTCTTCCTTCGGTAATTGGTATTGTAAGCAATTATTTCCGTAGCCAGCGCTGGCGTTTGCTGCTGAGGCCGCTGGGTTATAACCCTAGCATGTTTAACACCTTTTTTAGTGTAATGATTATGTATTTTCTGAACATCTTCTTCCCCCGCCTGGGCGAGGTAAGCCGTTGCGGGGTGTTATCGCGCTATGAAAACGTGCCCATGGATAAGGCCATTGGCACTATGGTTTTAGAGAGGATTGTAGATGTATTGTGCCTGGGCATAATACTTGCAATACTGGTAACAACGCAAAGTGATAAGTTCTGGGCTTTAAAAGCGGAGATAGCATCTAAATCGCAGGAGCTGGCAGGTAAATACCAGATTAGCGATACCTTTAAATACGGTGTATTTTTTGGCGTAATAATACTGGTGGTTGCGTTTTTAGCTTATCGCATAAATAAACAAGGCCTCAGTTCATTGATTGCCGAAGGTAAGGAAAGGGCCATGGGTATGATAAGAGGTATTATTTCTATAAAAGATATTGGCAGCCCCTGGGAGTTTGTATTCCACACAGTAATGATTTGGGCCTGCTATTTCAGCATGGGTTATGTGGGTTTCTTCATGTTTCCTGAAACGGCCAATTTGCCCCCTATTGCGGCCTTTATGTGCCTGGCTTTTAGTGCTGTGGCATTTTCACTAACACCCGGTGGATTGGGGCTGTATCCCATATTTATGCAGCTTATTGTAAATGTTTACGGTGTTGCGGGTAGTGCAGCCCTTTCGTACGGGTTAGTTTCATGGTCGGCGCAAACGGCATCGGTTTTAGTAGGCGGTGTAATTTCGCTGATGGTGCTTGCAATATTTAACCGCGAACCTTCGTTAAAAGAAGTAAGCCCTAAATCCTAAGCACTTGGTTTTTACCGATAAGATTGAATCGAAACTCTTTCAATTGAACGACCTCCTGAAACGGATAGAATTCTGGAGAAGGTTGGGCGATAAAATCGTGTTTACCAATGGCTGCTTTGATATTGTGCACCAGGGCCACGCCCACCTGCTGGCATCGTGCAGCGAAATGGGTGAAAGGCTGATAATAGGGCTTAATTCCGATTCCTCAGTTAAGCGTTTAAAAGGAAAAGACCGGCCGGTGAATGATGAACAGTCAAGGGCCGTTGTGCTTGCTGCCATGCAGTTTACTGATGCCATTATCATTTTTGAAGAAGACACCCCCGAAGCGCTGATACATGCCATTAAGCCTGATATTTTAGTAAAAGGCGGCGATTGGAAACCCGATGAAATTGTAGGTAGCGCTTTTGTAAAAAGTTATGGTGGGTTGGTAAAAACAGTGCCTTATTTAAAGGGGTTTAGCACCACAGGTATTATACAGCGCTCAAAAGGATAAATATTCTCTTCCTTTTGTGTTGCCCCTGCCCCCATTTCTCCTATCTTCGCCACCGTTAATTCATACTATCCGTTTACCAATAACCATTCCATACCATGAACTTTTCATTGACCGAAGAACACTTGATGATACGCCAGGCCGCCCGCGATTTTGCACAAAACGAATGCAAGCCGGGGGTAATTGAACGCGATACGCATATGAGCTGGCCGGCAGAACAGGTAAAAAAAATGGCAGAACTCGGTTTTTTAGGCATGATGGTTTCGCCGAAATATGGAGGTGGGGGTATGGATGCCATTAGCTACGTAATAGCCATGGAAGAAATATCAAAAGTTGATTCATCCTGCTCGGTTTTAATGAGCGTTAATAACTCATTAGTTTGCTGGGGGCTTGAAGAATTCGGAACCGAAGAGCAAAAACAAAAGTATTTAACCCCGCTTGCCAAGGGCGAAAAAATAGGCGCCTTCTGCCTCAGCGAACCTGAAGCAGGAAGTGATGCCACCAGCCAGCGCACCACGGCTGTTGACATGGGCGACCACTATATCTTAAACGGCACCAAAAACTGGATAACCAACGGCGGTTGCGCTTCAGTTTATTTGGTTATTGCCCAAACCCATCCCGAGAAAGGCCATAAAGGCATTAACGTTTTGATAGTTGAAAAAGGAATGCCGGGTTTTGTTGTAGGAAAAAAAGAAGACAAGTTAGGCATTCGTTCGTCAGACACACATACGCTTTTATTTAATGATGTAAAAGTGCCCAAGGAAAACAGGATAGGTGAAGATGGCTTCGGTTTTAAATTTGCCATGAAGACTTTGAGCGGCGGGCGAATAGGTATTGCTGCACAAGCTTTAGGTATCGCTGCAGGGGCATATGAACTGGCCGTTGATTACGCACAAGTACGCAAAGCCTTTGGCAAAGAAATTATAAACCACCAGGCTATAGCATTTAAACTGGCAGATATGGCTACCGAAATTGAAGCCGCACGCCTGTTAGTTTATAAAGCTGCCTTATTAAAAGACCAGCACAAAAACTACGATATAGCCTCAGCTATGGCTAAAGTGTTTGCATCGGAAGTGGCCATGAAAACCACGGTTGAGGCTGTGCAGGTACATGGCGGCTATGGTTTTGTAAAAGAATACCACGTTGAACGCCTGATGCGCGATGCCAAGATTACTCAGATATACGAGGGAACCAGTGAGGTGCAACGGATTGTAATTTCTAGGGCAGTATTAGCTTAGAGAGGGCTTTATATCAGGTAAAGAATGCCTTACGCAGCCTTGTTTG
The DNA here is from genome assembly GCA_903889265.1 of uncultured Bacteroidota bacterium. Taxonomy (GTDB): domain Bacteria; phylum Bacteroidota; class Bacteroidia; order Chitinophagales; family LD1; genus Bog-950. The sequence goes on along the minus strand of CAISWS010000425.1, from coordinate 25,746 downwards.
GCCTGTAGTTAACTCTGACATGCTTAGGAGCTAACGATTTATCATTCTCTTTCCCTTTGCAAACCTCAAACAGCCTCTAATATCCTCTTAGCTAAGACTTACGAAGCTCTTGTTTCTTGATATTTATTTTTATTTTCGTTTAAACTAAAAGAATATTATGAAAAAAACACTCTTCTTATCGGCGATATGCCTTATGGTATTTTCCTCTGCATCCGCCCAGGATAAAAAATATCCGAAACCACAAAAAGATAATGTCGTATATCTATATGACAAGGATAAGAATTCCACTACAGAGCTTGAAACACCTAAAATGACAACCGATAGAAGGCATGTTGGGATATGGGGAAACGAAAGTGTGATGGTTATACCGGGTGTTTCTTCAAATGTCAGAATCTCCAAAATGACCAACCCGCAATTCTTGATTCATTTTAACCCGGAAAACGCAAATCCTGGTGCAGAGTGCATGCTTAACTATTGTGAGGTAAAAGGCCAACGAGAATATGTAGATTCAAAATCAGGGGCACATGGTACTGCGAAGCAAGCAGGTACAGAAATAAATTTTGCGAAAGTAGGTTCTGGTCTTTATTTATTGACACTACCTATAGCTGCGAATACCGGGGAATATTTCTTTCTGATAACCAGTACAAATGAGGCTTTTGCGTTTGGCCTTGAAAGATGAACTTCAATATTGCTAATGACATGAGCCGGATTAAATCATCAAATTGCGCTCCTTGGTTTTCAAGGACTTTCTTGAAACATGATAAAATAATAGATGTCGGAGCGATAGCAGGTATAAAATAAATTTCATACTATATAAATAAAGAAGCCGAATAGATTTTATTCAGCTTCTTTATTTATACATTCAACTCAACTTGACTACTCTACCGTCAGGTAACCTATCCTGTAATTTTTCCCTTTTGCCATGAAAACCGACATCTTATTAGAAGATGTTTGCGAACTGTTTCTGGGATATAAAATAGTTTCATTATCCTTTAACCCAAATAGGTTCTTCTTAGTTATTTTGCCATTAGCATCAATAGTAGTTATCACCGCCACCCCATCTTTATAGTTAAAATATTTCGGCTTAGCCTCATCTTCCGTATTATTCTTATTGTCGTTATAAATCAGGTAAATTTTATCTCCTACTACCATTGGTGAATAAGAAAGGTAAGGTAATCGTTCCCGTGCAAATTGCCTTTTAGGTACTCTGCTAAACCACTCAATTTCACCTTTAGGGTTAACATTTATTGCTATAATATCGTTGTAGTAATAGGTATACTCTGTTCTGGTCATTCCATGCTCATCTGTTACTGTATACTCGTTGACATATTGATTCTCCGCCAGTAGAACGGCCCCGCCGTCATTACGTAAAATAAATTTATTAAACACAAAAAATTTCAATCCTTGGTCTTTACCCTTGGTCTTAGTGAAATTGTGATTTTTCCCAATAGCATCAATCATTTCTTTAGTAAACTCCTTCATGTTCGAAGTCTTTACCTGTTTCGATTCAGCATCTATAGTCATATAAAAAATGCCCTTTTCGGCTCCCCCTAAAATATCAGTGTAAAACCCAGCTACAGCAAGATTGCCCTTGGGGTCTATTTTAAAGGCCGGGTCTACCACGAACTTGCCATTCAAATCAAGTGTATATTCTTTATAATCTTTACCCCCGTTTGTATACACCAATACTTCATAATTGTAATTAGCAACTACTCCCTGATCGGTCTTCTTTTCATTTTTACCCCATCCCTTTTTGTCCTGGTCGTATTTTTTTAGCAAGATGAATACGTCTCCATTGTTTGAAACAGAGTAATCATAAATTTTTACCATTCTTTCTTTGTATGGAAGAGTTACGATTTTCTCCCACAGTTTTACCATATCTGTTGAATAAACATCGAATACAAATTTTGGGTTATCCTCTTTTTCAGTTTGAGCCTGAGCATAAACTAAAAACTTTGTAGAATCATCAGATACGCAAAAATCGAAGCTGCCTGGAAATTTCTTGTTATCACTCGTTAGCTTCATTACCGTTATTGATTTGGCATCTATTTTTGCATCCGCATCCACAAAATTGGCGTAAGCCGTATTAGTGTTGGTGGCTTTATCATATTTGCTCGTAAACATGATAAACTTACCCGAAGCCCATATAACATCTTCGAAGTTCAAATCCTTTTCATTAGTAACGAACTCCTTATCGAAGGTTTGGTTCATCTTTGCATCAAATTTCTGCAGTGATGCGGTTGCCTTTATTTTAGCTGCCCCAAAGCTATAAGCGTGAGCCCACATTGACCCCAAATTGTAATTTGCCCATAATAGGTAGGAGGAAGATTTATCGCCATGAATAAACCTTTCTGCCACTTCCGTTCTCTTCTCTACCTTGTATTCAGGCCCCATTTCAAATTTAATTGTCTGGGCCAAACCTAATTGATAGGCACTGAAAGAAATTAGTATGGTCAAAAACCAGACTGGGTGTAATTGTCTTTTTTTCATTGGGTTTTGTTTTATATCGGCACAATATAATATACATTTGTTAAAACAAAAGTGCAAATGAAATTTATTGTAATTTTTACTGCAATGGCAATTATGTTTTTTGCTGGTGACATTAAAGCCCAAACAATCAGGGTAGACACTACAAGGCATGAACAAGGGTCCACGGAAGTAATTGTTTTTTCAAGAGACGCAAGCCGGACAAAATTATCCAAGGCTGAAAAAGCTAATAACATTGTTAAAATTGGATTAACGACTTGGGTAAGCGGTGTTATCCCTTTTTATTACGAACGTAAAATATTCCCATGGCTAAGCGTACAGGGCGGAGTTGGTCTTACCACCCGCGATTTTGTAGCGGATGTAATAAATATCATTTTTGTCGATGAACCCAATTACAGTCCGTATTACACTTACAATGAACGAAAAGCATTGGTAGGTTATTATTTGTCCTTCCAGCCTAAATTTTACGTTAAAAAGGAGGCATTGGGGAGTTTTTGGCTTAGCCCAATGATAGAGTTCAAGCGTTACAATTTTAAGGCGAACGAGGTGGACGAGTTTAACTCCAACTTAAACACCGGAGGCCCTTCATATCTTCCAAATACCTACATGATGGAACACCGCAATGCTGTTGATTTTACACTTAATCTTGGTTGGCAATGGATGTTTGACCCTTTAATAGTTGAGTTTTCTATGGGAGCTGGTTTTCGCCGGTTTTGGGAACAGCGGCTAGATATTCAATCGGTAAGCTATTCCACAGGTCAGATATATGTAAATGAGGCCCGCTATTATGGTAATTTTCGTCCTGAACTTAATTTATCACTGAATTTTGGAGGCTTTTTCTGAAAAGTTCACTCTGAAAGAATCCAAACCAAAATAAAAGGTAGCCAATACTCCTATACTTATAATTGCTTCCAGCGGCTGCATAATATGATATACCACATCCCTCCCCGGAAACTTACGCCAGAAGGCAGGCGCTTCTGGCACTATATTCAAAACCAGCCAGGTATTATTACATTTATCTGCCGCGTATAACGAAATAAAGCAGGTCTGCAATGCCATGGCGGTTGCAATCGCACCAACAAACAGCAAAATAAATTCCGGCCTTTTCCATAACGGCTTCATATTTTCTTCGCCCCTTACTCCGGCAAGGTATAGCGAAATCATAGCCAGCCCGCAGCCATTAATATCCAGTATTACATCGTTAAACTCAAAATACTGCACAAACCCGGGATACAGGTTAATGTATTGGTTCCATTCGTCCACCAACATAAAAGGTATAGCAAAACAAACCGCAGCACCAAAACGCCGGGTTAAAGGAAAAAGAAGGAATGCCAATATGGAATATTGAAAAACGTGAATAATTTCAATGTTCATTTCAAACATAATATTGAAATGCAGAATGATAAACGACAAACACAGCAGCAAGAAAACAAGCTTATGTAACCGGTTTTCGGAATAGGTTTTTAATTGCCTGAACATGAAAAGAAGATACATTACGAGGATAAAAAAAGAAATACCAATTACCACATTGTTGTAAACCGGAAGCGACAATTTGTTCTGTACAAAAACCGACAACTTTGCACAGGGCACATGCATCAAAAAAATAAAAGTGAAATAGCCAAAAACCAGCAACAGGTTAATAATGCGCCGGGCCTCGAGCCAGTTTATCATGCGTTGTAAAAAAACATCCGGTGTTTCCATCTCTGTTACAAATTAAAGCTACGTACCAGCTTACGCAACCAGAATCCGAAAGTTATCTAATCTGACTGATACAAGGTTTAAAATTGCCCGTAAAAAACTATTGTAAAAGATTTGTAATTTGCCTTTTAAACAAACAGCATTATGCGCAGCACCTTATTTGTATTACTGCTGGTGGCCGGTGGCCGCTTATTTGCACAAACAGCCGACGATATTATCAACAAACATTTTGATGCCATTGGTGGCAAAGAAAAATGGGCGCGGGTTAATGCCATCAGGTATACCGGCAATATGTTACTGGGACCGGGTATGCTTGCACCGGTGGCTGAAACTCAGGTAATAAAACCTTTTAAGGGCGCATTAACAGAATTCAGCTGGCAAGGCATGACCAGCAAAAGGGCCACCCGAGCCGATAGCGGCTGGACTTATAATCCCTTCAGTGGTAAAAGAGATGCCGACCCCATGTCACCCAACGACATCCGCTCTGAAAAACTTTCTTCGGACCCGCAGGGGCTGCTGCTTAATTACAAAGAGAAAGGATACACCGTTGAATACCTGGGCACCGATGATATGGACGGCACGGATGTGCTTAAAATAAGACTTACTACTAAAGATGGCGACATGGTATATTACTATATAGACGCTGAGACTTACTACATATTGAAAGAAATCCGCCGTGTTAAGCTAAAGGATAAAGAAGAGAAAGGCTACATCACGTTCTCCGACTTTAAAAAAACTGAATTTGGCATCACCGTGCCATACTCCGTACAATCAGTGGATGAAAATGGCAACGAACAGGGAGGCCCCATTAACTTCTCGAAAGTAGAAGTTAATCTACCGGTAGATGCCACAGTTTTTGACAAACCTAAGAGCAAATAAGCCTGTTACGGTATTAAAACAATAACTCAAACACATTATCAAATATATTACCATGGTTAAAAAACTATTCTTTGTAGTGCTGGCACTGGTTGTTGGCGCAACCGTTTTCGGGCAGAAGGCCAAAACAAAAGACAAGGCACCCGCTGAGTCTAAGGTAAAACTTACCTCGGCCGCATTGGGCAAACTTGAAGCCCGCCATATAGGCCCTGCAGTAACCGGCGGAAGAATTACCGCCATTGATGGCGTTAATGCCGACCCGCGTATACTATACATTGGCACCGCCGGTGGTGGGGTTTGGAAAACTACTAATGGCGGTGCGGAGTTTAAACCTCTGTTTGATAAACACTGTCAGAGCATTGGAGCGGTTACTATCGACCAGACCAACCCCGATGTTGTTTGGGTAGGCACCGGAGAAAGTAATATGCGTAACACAGTAAGCATCGGCAACGGTATTTATAAAACGACCGATGGAGGCGAAAATTGGGTATTTATGGGCCTGCCCAACAGCGAACACATCAGCAAAATAATTATCAGCCCTAACGCCCCTAATACCGTTTATGTAGCAGTGCCAGGCAAACTATGGAGTAACTCACCTGACCGTGGCTTGTACAAAACCACTGATGGCGGTAAAAACTGGGAGAAAATATTGTTCGCCAACGATTCGACCGGTTGCGCCGATTTTGCGCTAAACCCGAAAAACCCCGATATTATGTACGCCACCTTGTGGCAGTTCAGAAGAAAACCCTATGCTTTTAATTCGGGCGGTCCAGCCTGTTCCGTAATGAAATCAACCGATGGAGGAAAAACCTGGAGAAAAATTCAGAAAGGGATAAGTGCCGATACTATTGGCAGGGCAGCTATAACTGTTTCGCCTTCGTCACCGGATAACATGGTGGCTATAATTGAATCTAAAAAAACCAGCTTGTATATTTCAGCGGATGGCGGTGAATCATGGAAAGAGCAAAGCGCCGATGATAACGTTTGCGCCCGTCCTTTCTATTTCAGCACCATAGTAGTTGACCCTTTCGATGCAAAACGCGTCTACAGGCCTGCGTTTGAGTTTTCTTACAGCGAAGACGGCGGTTACAGTTGGGTGCGTTCGCAAAACAGCTCAGGCTGGTTGCACAGCGATATGCACGCACTTTGGATAAACCCGAAAAACACATCGCAAATGTATGTTGGCACCGATGGCGGTGTTTATATGAGTGTTGACCGGGGTAATAACTGGATTTATTTGAACAGCCTTCCTGTGGCACAGTTATACCATGTTCAGGTTGATGACCAGGACCCTTATTATGTGTATTGCGGATTACAGGACAACGGTTCGTGGCGCGCACCCTCACAAGCCCCCGGTGGCATTAAAAATGCCGACTGGCGCAATGTGGGTGGTGGTGATGGTTTCTGGGTACAGCCTAATGGTGAAGACCATGATGTTATTTACAGCGAGTATCAGGGTGGGCATATTTCAAGAGTAGAAATAAAGCCCGGACAGGAACAGGACGTACAGCCCAAAGCCGGTGAAGGCGACCCCAAGTTCCGCTTTAACTGGAACACACCCATAGTGCGCAGCCCGGTAAGCAAAAAACGCATTTATATGGGCGCACAGTTCTTATTCAAAAGCGAAAACAATGGCCTTACCTGGGATAAAATATCGCCTGACCTTACTACCAACGACCCAGCCAAACAGAAGCAGGAAGAGAGCGGTGGCTTGACCAACGACAATACTTCGGCAGAAAATCATTGCACCATTTTTACACTTGCCGAATCGCCGATAGATGAAAAAATGATTTGGGTTGGAACAGATGATGGCAATTTACAACTAACCCAGGATGGAGGAAAAACATGGACCAATTTCTCTGATAAATACAAGTTATGTGGTGTGCCGGCACAAACATGGGTTTCCAGTATTATGCCTTCCCGGTTCGATAAAAATGTGGTGTACGTAACGTTTGATAATCACACCTACGGTGATATGAAAACTTACCTGGCCAAATCAACCGACATGGGTAAAAGCTGGAAACTGATTACCAGCGACCAATTTAAAGGTTACGCCAACAAAATAAGAGAAGACATTGTAAGTAAAGACCTGCTTTTTCTGGGCACCGAAATGGGCTTGTATACAACAATTGATGGCGGCACCAACTGGGTGCAAATGAAAGGCCATATACCAGATTACGCCATGGTGCGCGACCTGGTAATTGAACCACGCACCAACGATCTGGTAATTGCCACACACGGCAGAGGTGTATTAATTGTTGACGACATTTCGCCACTTAGAAAAATGAATGAGCAGTTACTAAATTCGGATGTAGCAACTATAAGCTCACGTCCAACACCGGTTTCAATTGGCCATTATAACAGCGATTGGCCATTTGCCGGATACACCGGCCCCAACAGTACTGAAGAGGCGCCCATACTTTATTACCTCAAAGACCGCGTAAATAGCGGCAATGTGGTTGTGCAGATATACGATAGCCTGGGTAATTTTTTAGTTGACCTGCCAGGTACTAAACGCAAAGGCATCAACAAAATAACCTGGAACATGCGCCTTAAACCGCCGCATGTAGCGCAGGGAGGCTCAAAGCTTGATTTTGCATCCACCATAGGCCCTATGGTATTGGAGGGGAAGTATAAAGTGAAAGTGGTGGTAAATGGGAAAACGGCCGAAGGTGAGCTTGACCTGGTTCATGATGATAAAAGTGCTGCTACTTCGCAACAACTGGCTCAAAACCATGATGCCGTAATGCGCTCGTACAAAATGCAGGAGGAACTTGCATCTTTAATGGATTCTGTGTTACAGGAAGAGAAGCAAATTAAAGAAGCCATCGGCCTTTCGCCCATCATTAAAGAGTATTACGATAGCCTTGAAGAATTACGTGCTGAATTGGTACCAGTTAAAGAAGGCCGCACCGTAATATTTGTTGATGAACAAAAATTGCGCGATAAAATAAGCGATATCTATGCAGGCGTAAATTTCTACCAGGGCGAACCCACCCATTCGCAGGTTGAGGGGCTTAACAAGTTACAACGCGATATGAACGATGGCGGAAAAAAGCTGGAAGAGCGCAAAAAAACCTACAGGCCTAAAGTAAATACTGAGTTGAAAAAGCTGGGAAAGAATCAGCCGTATTAAATAAATTACCGGTTTTTCCAATATCCCGGCCTTTGCTTGTGATGTGCCAATGCCATCACAACAATTGAATCACCGGAGATTTTAAAAACAATCTTGTATGGAAATCTTTTGAGATTAATTTTTCTAAAGCCATTTCTATCTGCCTGAAATAATTGTGGGTCTTCTGCAGCCAGGCTCAGGCTTTGGTAGAGTTTAGTCAATAGGACCGAAGATAGTTCATCTGAAAATTGTTTATAAAATATGGCCGTATCTGCAATTTCAATTCTGGCCTCAGGTAGCAGCAGAATCTTATAGGCCATATTTATCTTTCAACTCCTTTTTGAAATCATCAAGAGATATTGCCGATGAGGGATTCCGGATATAACTTTCCCAACGCTCTTCAAGCATTTGAATTTCCTCAGTATCTAACTCCTCCTCTTCCGTTGTTTCAATCCTATCTTCAAAGTGAGTGGATTCTAACAGCTTTTTAAGCAGTTCTGCGTCCCTGTCATTTTCAACTCTTATGGTGAATGTCTTCATAAAATTTACCCTTTAACGAAGATAAATAATATCTGCGGCACTATAAATCCAACCCAAACTCTTTCGCTGTAGATTTTGCAATTTCATAGCCTGCGTCAGCATGGCGTATAACACCCATTGCCGGGTCGTTATGCAATACACGTTTAAGCCTGCGCTTGGCATCGTCAGTGCCATCTGCTACGATAACCATACCCGCATGTAACGAGTAACCCATACCAACACCACCGCCATGATGGAACGAAACCCAGCTTGCACCGCCCGCAGTATTAATAAGCGCATTTAAAATTGGCCAGTCGGCAATGGCATCGCTGCCATCCATCATAGCCTCAGTTTCGCGGTTAGGTGAGGCAACCGAACCGGTATCCAGGTGGTCGCGGCCTATTACAATGGGTGCTTTTACCTTTCCGGTTTTCACCAGTTCATTAAATGCAACGCCCGCAATTTCACGGTCGCCCATACCTAGCCAGCAAATACGCGCTGGTAATCCCTGAAAAGCAATCCGCTCTTTGGCCATATTCAACCAACGGTTAAGCCCCACATTATCCGGAAAAAGCTCTTTCAGCTTTTCATCGCAAACATGAATGTCATTTTCATCGCCACTTAAAGCTACAAACCTGAACGGCCCCTTTCCCTCGCAAAACAAAGGGCGGATATAAGCTGGCACAAAACCGGGAAAATCAAAAGCATTTGCAACCCCTCTTTTATCCTTCGCCTGTCCACGAATATTATTGCCATAATCAAAAGTTATAGCGCCACGTTTTTGCAACTCCAGCATTTGCCTTACATGCTTAGCCATGGTATCCAAAGACCTCTCAATATATTGCTCAGGGTTTGCCTCTCTTAAAACCTTTGCCGCCTCAACACTCAACCCCTCAGGGAAATAACCTATCAACTCATCGTGTGCCGATGTTTGGTCAGTCAAGGTATCGGGTGTAATATTTCTGTCAATCAATCTCTGTAGCAATTCAACAGCGTTACAGCAAACACCTATCGACACCGCTTCGCCTTTTTCTTTGGCCTCCAAACTCCAGTCAATAGCCTCATCAATATTGTTGGTGTATTTATCCAGGTAGCGCGTTTCAATTCGCTTTTTTATTCTCCATTCTTCTACTTCCGCCGCAAGGCAAACACCCTCGTTCATGGTTATAGAAAGTGGTTGAGCACCACCCATACCACCAAGCCCGGCAGTAACATTCAGTTTGCCTTTTAGGGTACCACCATAATGCTGGTCAGCCAGCGATAAATAGGTTTCATAAGTTCCCTGAACTATTCCCTGGCTGCCAATATAAATCCATGAACCGGCGGTCATCTGGCCGTACATAATAAGGCCTTTTTTTTCCAGTTCCCTGAAATGCTCCCACGTAGCCCATTTCCCAACCAAGTTTGAATTGGCCAATAATACCCTCGGAGCATCTTTATGCGACCTCAACACTCCCACCGGTTTACCACTTTGTATCATCAGCGTTTCGTCTTCTTCCAGGTCTTTCAGGCACTCTACTATTTTATCAAAGGCTTCCCAGTTACGTGCAGCTTTACCCAGGCCACCGTAAACTATCAGGTCTTCAGGCCTTTCGGCTACTGCCGGGTCCAGGTTATTCATTAACATGCGTAAGGCAGCCTCCTGCACCCATCCTTTACAACTCAATTCTGTGCCATGCGCAGCGTGTAATACTCTTTTAGTTTCTGTTGTCATATCCATATTTTATAAGTGCACGGCACTTGTTTCAATTATCATAAAACAAGGGGCTAAACTAATAATTTTGAGGTGAGGATAGTTGGTGAATCAGCGCTCAATCAGTTCTTCTCCATCACCTTGGTTTGATGATAAATAGATTCATTATGCACCTGCTGAAACATTTTAAGGATAAACTCCTCGGTTAACCCTCCGGTTTTACCCTTTTCAAGGGCGCGCGTAACAATCTGCGCCCAACGCTCAGCTTGGTGCACTGCCAGGTGCTCGTTCTTTTTAAAAATGCCTATTTCCTCAGAAATACCCATGCGTTCGCACAATAGTTCAATAATATAATCATCAATTCTGTCTACCCTGGCGCGCAGGTCGTGCAGGGTTTTAAAGTCGTCTTTATCCAGTTTAGGCTGCCTTACTATAAGGGAGTTCAAAATCTCCGCCAACCGCTCAGGAGTTACCTGTTGTTTGGCATCGCTCCATGCTTTATCCGGGTTGATGTGTGTCTCTATCATCAAACCATCAAATCCCATGTCCATCCCTTGTTGCGAAAGCAGGTATATCAACTCGCGCGTACCACCCATATGAGATGGATCTACAATAATGGGAATTTCAGGATACCTCCTGCGCAACTCAATAGGTATTTCCCACATGGGCTGGTTGCGGTAAATGCTTTTTTCATAAGAAGAAAACCCGCGGTGTATCACTGCAAGTTTGTTGATACCCGCCGCATTTAAACGCTCAACCGCACCTACCCATAATTCGAGGTCAGGGTTAACGGGGTTTTTTACAAAAACTGGTATATCCACGCCTTTCAGGGCATCGGCAATGCTCTGCACGTTAAAAGGTGAAACAGTTGTTCGCGCACCTATCCAAAGCACATCAATACCTGCTTTTAAAGCAGCCTCCACATGCTCGGGGTTCGCCACTTCAACGGACACAGGCAGGCCCACCGCCAAAGCAGCATTTTTTACCCACGGCAACCCTATTTCACCTACGCCCTCAAACGAGTTGGGCCGGGTACGGGGCTTCCATATTCCGGCGCGTAGCATATGAACCTTTTTACCGCAATGTTTTACAATCTGGGTAACGGTTTCAAGCACCTGTTCTTCGCCCTCAGCACTACAGGGCCCCGCTATAACCAAGGGGCTGTTACCAGCCAGGGTCCAGTCAGATAGGGGAATCAGGTTAAATTTATTACTCACAGCAACGAAAATAACTTTTACGATAATTATGAATGATTATTTTTGGCGTATTCACGAATAAACATGAAACACACCTTCCTCCTTGTGCTAATAACAATATTGGCACAATTTAGTTTTGCGCAAACAAGCTATAAAATATCTACCTACAACACTACCGACCGGGTTTTTAAAAACCTGCTTCTTTCGAATGACGCTGTTGAAGCAAATGATACCTTGAACGAAGAAGTCCTGGACCTGGTGCAGCCCATGGTACATGATTCAGTGCTGGGCCGCAAAAAAGAGCACCACCAGCTGTTTTTAGTGGGCTGGCTTATTCATGCCTTTGGCGATTATAACTGGCGCGCGGTTTCGATGGTGAAAACAAAATTTGTAGGTACCGTAAGAAATAATGCCCGTAGTGGCGAAGAAGAATATACAGAGTATGATATCAATTACGACCTTAATTTTCATCTGCAGAAATACCTGGATAAAGCGTATAATTCATATGACGTACAGCGATCATACCACCGTCAGGATTTCAGGCCTAAACACAAAACCAACTATAATGCCCCACCCTTTGTGCGCGACACAAACAATATAGATATTACCCGTTACCGGGTGCATAGCGAAATGACCCCTCCGCGCAATTTCAGGGTACAGCTGCATTATTTATTTTTCCCTACTCAACCAGGACTGGAGTTAAAAGACCATCCTAACTTTGGCACTGATCATCCTACCATGGGTGTTTACGGCGCAAGCTGCCTCGATTGCAACCACAATTGCCATCCCGAAATTCATCCCTATGAATGGATTTGGTGGCTCAATCTGCATGGTAACGACCCTAAGGCAAAAGTTTGGCTGGTAGGTTTGTTTTGCGAGGGAAGTAACCGGTTCAGGCACTGGTCGCATGAACCTAAAATCGGCAAAATATCTATTCCTTTTGCGTTAAATATAAATGGAGATAAAAGTACCTCCCCCACAATAACAATTGAGCACCTTGTTTTCAATAAGTTTATAGAGAGGGACCTGAAAAAACTGGAAATGCCCGACAATACCTTTGACGCCAAACTTGAAAGCCAGGACATAGTAGTTACAGACAACAATGCCGCCAAGTATATCATCAATGTTAAGTTTAAAGATGTGTTGCTAACCGATGGCCTGAGGTATTGGCTGAGCGATTTAAACTGGGATGATAAAAATCATATCCTGAGCGGCTACTTTAACCTTGCCACGGCGGTAAAAGAGCTCTATACAACCCGCATTACATTTAAGAATTAGTAATTTAGTGTTGAACTGACGGCAACGAAAACCATTTTTGCATGCCGGAACTTTTCGCACTGAATTATTACTTATGGCACAGGAACTAACCTACGATTACATTGTTATCGGCTCAGGATTTGGCGGTAGCGTTTCCGCTATGCGATTAGCCGAAAAAGGTTACTCGGTACTGGTGATTGAAAAAGGCAAGCGTTGGAATACCTCAGACTTTCCCAAAACCAATTGGAACCTTCCTAAGTATTTATGGATGCCACTGATAAAATTCTTTGGCATACAAAAACTTACCTTCTTCAATGAGGTATTTGTAATAAGCGGTGTAGGCGTTGGTGGTGGTTCGCTGGTGTATGCCAACACCCACATGATGCCCAAAGAGCCATTTTATAAAAATAAAATATGGAGTCATTTCAAAGATTGGAAGAGCGTTCTTGCTCCTTATTTTGACACAGCTAAGTTTATGCTGGGCACCACTACTTTTAAAAGGGACTATGAAGAAGACAGGATTTTGAAAGAAGTGGCGGAAGAAATGGGCCATGGCGATTCATTTAAACCGGTTGATGGCGTGGGCGTTTACCTTGGCCCGGTTAACAAAGAAGTTGACCCTTACTTTAAAGGACTGGGCCCGTTGCGTTCAGGCTGCACCGAATGTGCAGGCTGCATGGTTGGCTGCAGGGAAAATGCCAAAAACACGCTTGATAAAAACTATCTCTGGTTTGCCGAAAAAGAGTTCGGTGCAAAAATATTAGCCGAGACCGCAGTTAATAAAATTGAGTATTTGAATGGCGAATATGTAATACATACTGAATCTTCCACCTCATTATTCTCAAAAAACAAACAGGTATTTAAATCAAAAGGGCTGATTGTTTGCGGTGGCGTTTTAGGTACTATGGATTTGTTACTTAAACAGAAGTTTGTTACAAAAACGCTTACTGGTTTATCAGATAAACTCGGCGAAAACATTCTTACCAATTCTGAAATGCTGAGTGGCGTAATGGCAGCGGATAGAAAACTAAATCATGGTATCGCCATTTCACGGGTATTTTCTCCCGATGAAAATACCAACATAGAGGTATGCAAGTTTCCAGATAAAAGCGGAGCTATGACCCGCCTGGGAGTAATGGCGGCAGGAGACGGCCCACCGGCAGTGCGCACTGCCAAAATGCTGGGCAATATGATTATTCACCCCATTCAGTTTTTGAGGATGTTGTTTGTATCTGACCCGGCAAACACCGGCATTATATTCCTGATTATGCAAACCCTTGAAAACTCCATGCGGTTGCACCTCAAAAAAGGAATTTTCGGCACCAGCATGGGCATGAGCAACGATAGCAAGCAACGGGTACCTACTTACATACCGGTTGGCCAGGAAGCACTATACCGCTTTGCAAAAAAGGTAAATGGTGTGCCCATGAATGCCGCCAGCGAAGTAATGTTTAATCTTGCTTCAACCGCCCATATCCTGGGTGGCTGCCCCATGGGCGCAACAAAAGAAGAAGGTGTGGTAGATGAATATTTCCGGGTGCACGGGTATCCAAATATGTATGTGCTGGATGGCTCAATTATGCCTTGTAACCTGGGAGTTAATCCATCGTTAACCATTACAGCGCTTAGCGAATACGCCATGGATCATATACCTGTTAAAGCAGGTTCAGCAACCAAAACTTTGTCACAGAAATTAGAAGCAATTGCCGGTTAATACTTAGGCATGGTTGGGTCAATCTGGTTAGCCCATGCTAATATGCCGCCTTTTAAATTAAACAGATTGGTATATCCATGTTCTGTTTCCAGGTACTGGCAAATTCTACCGCTGCGTGCACCGCTGCGGCAATGAATAACCACTGGTACATCTTTGGCAATTTCGTCAATATGCTCGGGCACCTCGTTCATGGGTATCAGCTTTCCATTCAAATTGCATATTTCAAATTCATGCGGCTCACGGACATCTATCAGTTGAAAATTAACGCCGCTGTCTATCATCTGCTTTAATTCGGTTACGGTCTTTTCCTGCATAGTATTTTGTTTTTACGTTTCTTAATCAATAACCATACAAGCGCCCACCGTAATATTGGTAGCCTCATCAATCAAAATAAAACTTCCTGTATCCCTGTTTTTAGTGTAGGCATCACAGCAAAGCGGCTTGGTGGTGCGCAAAGATATCCGGCCTATATCATTCATTCCAATAGATGGATTTTCAGTAATCCGGTGCAGTGAGTTTATATCCAGCTTATATTTTATCTCTTTAATCACAGCCCTCACATCTTTGGTGGTGTGTTTAAGCGCGTACTTGCCATTAATCTGCAAAGGCTTATCGCTCATCCAGCATACCATGGCTTCAATATCCTGGCTTTGGCGGGGCAAATTATTTTCGCGCACAAGCATATCTCCTCTGGATATATCAATATCATCTTCCAATAATACGGTTACCGACATGGGCGCAAAGGCCTCTTCCAAAATCATTCCATCCAATTCAACCTGTTTAACTTTTGAAGTAAAACCCGAAGGCAGTACTGTTATTTTATCACCCGGCCTTATCACCCCGCTTGCAAGCCTGCCGGCATAACCCCGGTAATCATGAAACTTATCTGAAAATGGCCGGATAACATATTGCACCGGGAACCGGAGGTCAATATGGTTAATGTCGCTGGCAATGTGAATGGTTTCAAGCAGATAAAGCAGAGTAACGCCCTCATACCATTTCATATGCTCTGACCGGTTAACGATGTTGTCGCCGAGCAAAGCCGAAACCGGTATAAAGTGAATATCTTTTGTTTTTAAACGAGTTGCAAAAATGCGGTAGTCTTCAACAATTTTATCAAACACTTCCTGGCTGTAATCAACCATATCCATTTTGTTGATACAAACAGCTATGTGCGGAATCCCCAATAGTGAGGCAATGATTGAATGCCTCCGGGTTTGTTCAATAACCCCTTTACGCGCATCAATAAGAATAATGGCCAGGTTAGCAGTTGAGGCACCGGTCACCATATTGCGTGTATACTGAATATGCCCCGGTGTATCAGCAATAATAAATTTGCGTTTAGGGGTAGAGAAATACCTGTAGGCTACATCAATAGTAATACCTTGCTCGCGTTCGGCTTTTAATCCATCAGTAAGCAATGCAAGATTTACATATTGGTCACCATGCTTTTCTGACGTAGCCCTTATAGACTCGTACTGATCTTCGAAAATAGACTTCGAATCGTATAATAACCTGCCAATAAGCGTGCTTTTACCATCATCAACACTGCCAGCGGTAGTAAACCGCAGCAACTCCATATTCAGGTAACTATTTGCATCAAATTTTTCCTCTTTCACTTGCTCGGTATCTGTTACTGATTCTAAATCTATCATTTTTATTTTGCATTTGGTTTTAGCATCCCCTTCAGGGATGGGAGGGGCTAAAAATATCCTTCCTTCTTCCGGTCCTCCATACTTGTTTCACTTCTCTTGTCGTCCGCTCGTCCACCTCGTTCAGTTACACGTGTGGCAGCTACTTCCTGTATAATATCATTTAATGTTGAGGCCGTCGAGAGCGAGGCACCGGTTGAAGTAATATCACCTATGGTTCTGAAACGCACCACCTTTTCTTCAACAACTTCCGTAGGCCGCATGGGTATATTCGGGCTTTCTGCCAGCCAGGCCCCGTCTCTGAAAAACACCCTGCGTTTATGCGAAAAATATAGCGAAGGCATATCAATGCCCTCCATCGCCAGGTATTGCCAAACGTCCAGTTCTGTCCAGTTAGATATCGGAAATACCCTGAAGTTCTCTCCCTGATGCATTCTGCCATTAAACAAATTCCAAAGCTCAGGGCGCTGGTTCTTAGGGTCCCACTGGCCAAACTCATCGCGGTGCGAAAAGAAACGTTCTTTGGCCCTTGCCTTCTCCTCATCTCGCCGTGCACCACCTATGCAGGCGTCAAATTTGTACTTTTCAATAATATCCAGCAGCGTAGTTGTTTGCAGCCTTATGCGCGAAGCATTGTAGCCCTTCTCCTCTGCTACTCTCCCATGGTCAATACTATCCTGCACTGAGCCTACAATCAGTTTGGCATCCAGTTTCTCTACCAGCTTATCCCGGTATTGAAGCGTTTCAGCAAAGTTATGCCCGGTATCAATATGCACTAACGGAAACGGTATGGCTGCAGGGCAAAATGCCTTTTTTGCAAGGTAGGTAACAAGTATTGAATCCTTGCCTCCACTAAACAAAATAGCGGGGTTTTGAAACTGCGCTGCCACTTCACGTAAAATGAAAATTGATTCCGACTCCAGCGTTTTTAAATGATTCAATGTATAAGACATTATCAGTCTATATATTTAGTAGGTTAAATGACAAAAAAATCGTCCTTCTTATCCGTTTTCACATATCCAATCTTCGGTATCACATTTTCCAGAACAAGCTTAACGCAGTCATATATACTCATATTGCCCGACTGCAAAACTATATCCGCATTTACGGGTTCTTCAAACGGCGCATTTACACCGGTAAAATCTTTAATCTCCCCTCTCCTCGCTTTGGCATAAAGGCCCTTTACATCGCGCTGCTCACAAACCTCAACCGGGGTGTTTACATAAATTTCAATAAAATCATCCTTTCCTATTATACCACGGGCCATCTCTCTCAACTCCTCGCTTGGGCTTACAAAACAGCAAATGGTTATTACCCCGCCTTCCATCAATAATTTGGCTACTTCTGCAATGCGCCTGATATTTTCTTTTCGGTCCTCTTCCGAAAAGCCCAGGTTATTATTAATTCCCGCTCTTACATTGTCGCCATCCAGTAGCATAGTTAAATGCCCTAAATGATGCAATTCATTCTCCACCCCATTAGCAATGGTGCTTTTACCCGAGCCCGATAAGCCCGTAAACCATAGCACTTTGCTGTGCTGCTTCAGCAACTGCTCCTTGCTGTTTCTATCCAGCAACTTATCGTGTATCGGGAAAATGTTTTTATCGGGCTTACTCATAAAGCGGGTGCAAAAATAAAAATTTATGTGGCACCCTCACGGAACCAACTATTGAAGCAGTTTATCATACCCATTAATTTTCTACGAAAGAGAACCCGTAACTTTGAGTATCGAGTTGATTGTAAATTATTTGCAAAATAATTAGTGCGTTTCCCCAACTTCGCCGCATGTTTTTCCAACTCAGCTCCAAACTTATTTTCCCCAACCCCGCATTGGCCGATGAAGACGGCCTGCTGGCCATTGGTGGTGATTTATCGGTAGAGCGTTTAAAGCTGGCTTATCAAAACGGCATCTTCCCCTGGTATGCCAAAGGCGAGCAAATTTTGTGGTATAGCCCGCATCAGCGGTTTGTTTTAATGCCCAATGAAGTCCGCGTTTCGCACAGCATGAAACAGTTGATAAAAACAAACAAGTACCAGGTAAAGTGGAATACTGATTTTGAAGGGGTGATGAAAAATTGCTCCACCATATCACGCAAAGGCCAGCTTGGTACCTGGATTCACGATGATATGATACAAGCCTATGTCCGGTTGCATCAAAAAAATATAGCCCAATCAGTTGAGGTACGGAACGGAGATGAACTTGTTGGCGGCCTGTATGGCGTAATAGTAAACAAAGTTTTCTGCGGCGAAAGCATGTTCAGCAAAGCGCCTAATACTTCCAAACTCGCTCTTATTGCCCTTTGTCAGGCAGGTAAATTTAATCTGATAGATTGCCAGGTTCACACCCCGCATCTAGAAAGCATGGGTGCCAGGTTTATATCCCGGGAAGAATTTATGCATGCCATAAATACCCGTTAGTAATTTGGAACTAAACTACTGCTACCACGGGTTGCTCTGCCTTCAGTGCAGGTGCCGAAAGGGCAGCCATCTTTCTGGCAAGGTCCACTAACCTGGATGAATAACCGTACTCATTATCGTACCAGCCATTTATCTTTACCATATTGTCTACCACGGATGTAAGTTCTGCATCAAAAACACAAGAATGCGCATTACCTATAACATCGCTTGATACAATAGGGTCTTCAGTATATTCAAGTATGCCCTTCAACACCCCCGAAGTTGCCGCTTTAAATGCAGCATTAATTTCTTCTACTGAAGCAGGTTTGTTCAACACACAGGTAATTTCGGTAATTGAACCGTCTATTACCGGTACCCGCATACTACTTCCACCCAGTTTGCCCTTTAGTTGCGGAAATATCTGGGTTATTGCCTTTGCTGCCCCTGTACTGGTAGGTATAATAGAATTTGCCGCGGCCCGGGCCCTTCGAAGGTCCTTATGTGGCGAATCGTGCAAACGCTGGTCGCCGGTATAGGCATGTATCGTGTTCAAAAAGCCTTGTTCAATACCCCACCGCTCGTGTAAAACCTTTATCATAGGGGCTGTGCAATTAGTGGTGCAACTGGCGTTAGAAACTATTACGTCGTTGGCGTTTAATATATGGTCGTTTACCCCGAGCACCACAGCTTTTATATCGTCCCCTTTGGCGGGTGCAGTAATAATTACCTTTTTGGCACCGGCTTTTAAATGCAGGTTACAACTTTCAACATCCAGAAAATGCCCTGTAGATTCAATAACAAAATCAACCCCCAGTTCGCCCCATGGCAATCTCTCAGGTGATTTTTCGCAGAATATCTTAATGGGCTTTTCATCAATAATAATTGAGTCAGCTGTATGGCTAACAGAGTGTGGCGAAACACCATGCACCGAATCGTATTTGTAAAGGTGCGCCAGGGTTTTACTATCCGTTAAATCATTAATAGCCACAATTTCAATATCTGGGTTTAACTGTGCTATCCTGGTAAACACTCTGCCTATACGACCAAAGCCATTAATTGCAATTTTAATTTTTCCCATACCCTGTATTTTTTTAAAAATGGTTTCCCTGCTTGTTAATTCTGTTACTAAGGTAGTCATTTTTTATTAACTTAGTGTAATCAGGACACTAAGTTTAGTCATGTTTAGTGTTAATTTCCTTGAATTGTTAAAATTATGCCCTTTAGTCCGGAATAATGGCGTACCTGAGCCTTGCTGTTATTTTAAACAATCCCATTACGCTTAGGTTTGGCAGAGGGGTCGTAATTCTATATTTTTGGCTACCCTCAAAATGTAATACATGGCAACATTGTTAGACCTTATTGGCAACACCCCACTGGTAGAACTAAACAAACTGCACAATAAGCCCGGCGTTAAACTATACGGCAAGCTTGAAGGCGATAACCCCGGCGGAAGTGTAAAAGACCGGGCAGCTTATGGCATGATAAAAGGTGCCATAGACCGTGGCGAATTAAAACCCGGTATGAAACTGGTTGAAGCCACCAGTGGCAACACCGGTATAGCCCTTGCTATGATTGCCCGTTTGTGTGGCGTTGAAATAGAACTGGTAATGCCCGATAACTCAACCCGCGAGCGGGTGCTTACCATGGAAGCCTTTGGTGCCAAAGTAACGCTAACCCCCGGTGCTGCCAGCATGGAAGGCGCTATAGACTATGCCCATGTCCAGGTTGCCAAAGGCGGTTACCTGATGCTTAATCAGTTTGCCAACCCTGATAATTACGGGGCCCACTACCGCACCACCGGCCCCGAAATATGGCGCGATACAGATGGAAAAATTACCCACTTTGTTTCATCCATGGGCACTACCGGTACCATCATGGGCGTATCCAGGTTTTTAAAAGAAAAAAATAACAACATTCAGATTATAGGCGCCCAGCCAACCGATGGCTCGCGCATACCCGGTATCAGAAGATGGCCCAAAGAATATCTTCCTAAAATATTTGAACCACAACGTGTAGACCGGGTTATTGATATTTCAGAAGCAGAAGCCACAGAAATGACCCGCAAACTTGCCCGTGTGGAAGGAGTATTCTGCGGCATGAGCAGCGGTGGCGCTGTAGCCATTGCCACCAAACTAATAGCCGAAATTGATGAAGGTGTAGTAGTAGCGATTATTTGCGACAGAGGTGACCGGTATTTATCAAGCACTTTGTTTGGGTAAACAGATACAAAAGCGTTGAATCAGGATCCAACAGAGGCAGTATCGTAATCATGGCTCTTGGTTCTAATATCTAGCTTCTATCCAAAGCAAGCCAACTCATCAACCCAATGCTTGCCTTTAAGGCATCTTCATCAATATTAAAAGTTGGCGTATGTATGCCTGACGTAATTCCCTTTTTTGCATTGCCCACACCCAACCTGTAAAAACAAGCAGGTATTTGGTGCGTGTAGTACGCAAAATCCTCACTTCCCATTCTTATTGGCATTTCTATAACGTGCTCCTTACCCATAAACGCTACAGCCGACTTTTGCGCCGAAGAAGTAACTACCTCGTTGTTCACCAACACCGGATAACCCTTCAATATATTTACCTTACAACTTCCACCCTGCTGTTGTGCCACACTTTCGCAAATGGCTTTTATTTTTTCATGCCTTTCAGCGCGTAGTCTTTCATCAAAACATCTCAAGGTTCCGGCAAGCTCAACCTTATCGGGTATCACATTGGTTGCCCCCTTACCTTCAATTTTTCCGAACGCAAGAACGGTAGGCACATTCAAATCAGTAAGTGGTTTTAGTGCCAGTAAAATCTCAACAGCAATTAATAGCGGGTTTATAACGTTTTGTGGCTGTGCCGCATGCCCACCCTTGCCAATAACCGTCAAATAAATTTCGTCGCTCGATGCCATAAACCTGCCGCCATGAAAGCCAACCAAACCGGCTTCCAGTTCCGGCGAAACATGTAGTCCAAATATTTTTGCAGGCTTCGGGTTTTCAAGTACGCCGGCATTAATCATGGCCTCTGCCCCACTCGGAATTTTCTCCTCGCTGGGTTGAAAGATAAACTTAACAGTTCCTTCTATCTCGCTTTTTAACTCCGAAAGTATCATCGCCACCCCTAATAAATTAGAGGTATGCACATCGTGTCCGCAGGCGTGCATTTTGCCTTCTTTTTTCGAACAGTACTCAAGTGCGTTTTGTTCAGCTATAGGCAGGGCATCCATATCTGCCCGTAATGCGATGCATTTTGACTCAGGATTATTTCCTTTTAAAATACCAACAACCCCGGTTTTGGCTACTCCGGTGGTAACCAACATTCCGGGCAGCTTATTTAACTCAGCAGCTACCAGTTTTGAAGTCTCATATTCTTCCCAGCTTAGTTCAGGATTAGCATGTATCTGCCTGCGAAGTTCAATAACGCGGGGAAAATATTTTTCAGAAAGGTTTTTTATTCTTTCAATCATAAATGTTCCGGTAATCCCAGGGCGTTGAAAAAAAACCTGTATCCTATTTTGGCACAATACTTAAATGCAAGATTGCTTCGTACCCAAAGCGGCATTCGCAATAACTATCTTTATTAAGTTCATTGCTTTATCCTTATCTTATCTTTTACAATAAATGCCCCCGAATAAAGCGGCGTTACCTGCTGCATAAAATAGGTGGCTTCAAGCCTGGTTTTAAAATCACCTATACGCAGTTTAAAATAAGGTTGCTCATATTCCACATAAGAGTTCAGTTCCGGAAAATCTTTATACATCTGCCCCTTGCTTTTATACGCCTCTGAGCGCACATCGGTATATGTTATCTGTATCCGGTAACCATCGGCAAATTCCTTCTTCCTGTTATAATCATCATACTTACCCGCCAAGGTTGTAATAGTTGCATTCTCCTTAACAACAGCATATTTGTTGCAAACAATTGCGGTATCCTGTGCCTTACAAAAAAAAGGGCCTGCAGCAAATAATAAAATGGGCACGTAAACAAAAATACCCCGGTCTTTCATGGTTCAACTTAAATTAATCCGTTAATTTTTTTATGATACGATACTTACGCTGGCCGATGAACCTAACCTGTCGGCGCCCGCTTCAATCAGTTGCATGGCAAACTCTTTGGTACGTATGCCTCCACTGGCTTTTATCTTTATACTAAGCGGTAAATTAGCCCGCAACAACTTTATAACTTCCACTGTTGCCCCCGGCTCTACAAAACCTGTTGAGGTTTTAACAAAATCAACTGTCAACTCCTTACATAACTCGCAGGCGGTTATAATTTCCTCTTTGGTTAACAGCCCCGTCTCCAGTATCACTTTCAGTTTCCCTCCGCGCAATTGTACAATAGTAGCAGCACTTGTAAGTTCATTCTTCAGATAGTTTCTGTCGCCGGCTTTCAGCGCAATAATGTTAATTACCATGTCTATCTCATCAGCACCCTCATCTATCGCACGCCTTGCCTCTTCTACCTTGGCTGGAGTATGGGAATATCCCAGTGGAAAACCCACCACTGTTGCCACTTTAACCTTGGTATCTTTAAGCCAAAGCTTGCATTTGCGCACAAAATAGGGTGGCACACAAACAGCAGCAAAGCCATATTCCTTCGCCTCGGCGCACAGCTTTTTTATCTCCTTTTCCGAAACATCGGCCCTTAACAGCGTATGGTCAATTTTTGAAGCAAGGTTCATTTTCAGTAGTCTTAAACAGCAGGGCAACAATACATTGCCTTAGCCACGAGATAAAAATAGAAAAATAGAACTTATGTGCTGCTCATTTTTCTCATGAAACCGGCAAAACAAAATTAAGCTGCTTTAAAATGGTTTACAGACGGCAATCTGCAATATGTTTAAAGCAGCGGCGTATATCGTCGGTAGCCGTCTAAAACAACAAAATACTAACACGCCCGAATTGTTAACATTCACTTCCTGCTTGTTTCAAAATAAATACTTTCCCTATATTTACGTACCCATAATAAAGTGAAACAACCCATTAAAGTTTTTGTTTTATTGGTTTTAACCACGCTAACCCTTTCAGGTTGTCATGACCTGGCGGCAAGGGTTGATTCTTATTTTATTGGTATCTGGAACGGTTCAGATGGTGTTTATACCTACCATTTAAGCATTGATAACCGCAGCGATGGTTATTGGGAAAAGGATAACGGGGGCAAATTCCAATCAGCCCAAGGTGTAGCGCGGGTAAAAAATAGCGACTTATCTGTTGGACTTAAATCCTTTGAAATAAATCAGTATCCAGCAAAAAATTCGGCCGGTGTTTGGGAAATGACCCTATCCGGCGTTGTTTACCAAAAGCAATAATTCTTTGCAGGTTTTACAATATAAATAGCGCCATGCCTGTAACAGTAACTTCCAATAAAAAGGGGACGGTTAAGTTTAAAGGTCTCCTTCCTGTCTTCGTCACTGGGACACCCAAGATAGGTCAAACAGGTCAATCAAATTTTTTTGGGCCTCCGTTTTGATTAACAATCTTGTGTATTTGGTATTTGAGTGGGGCGTAATAAAGGTAAGGGCATGCATGGTTTTTAAAATATCTATAGCTTTCTCAGGGCTTAGTTCAGATTTCTTTTCGGCAAGCTGCCTTTCAAGCTCTTTATAAATTTTGCAAGCAATGAAAGCGATGCAAATGTGTGCTTCAATCCTGCGCTTAACATAATGATATACCGGCCTGATGCGTAAATCAGTCTTGGAGATTCTGAAGGTCTTTTCAATCATCCAGAGTTGCTTATAATTTTCTATAATTTCTTCCTTGCTAAACTCTGTATTGGTGATATATCCTTTAAGCCCATCCCATTTTTTTTCTTTCGCAAGCTTAGAGTAGTCAATGGCAATAGTTACCTCTCCATCCATTTTCAGATATTTATTATAGCCCCTGTTGTGTAGTTGCTTTTTGGTAAGCTTTCCGCTGGTAACAGCCTTTTCAAGTTTAGCTATACCACGCTGGCGGTTATATGCATCCTTCTTTGCCCGTTGAGTGGCATAACTAACGATAAGGCGCTGTCCATCAGGCTTGGTAATGACCTTGCTCTTTCCGTCTTTAAGATTCATTGCCAGGATTTGTTTCTTTACAATATCTGTTTCGTTTTTAATCCTGCCACCGATAATATATTTAAAGCCCTGAAGTTTTAGTGAACTGATGTTCTTGTCTGACATGAGACCTGCATCTGCCACGATTACCAGTTGTTTTAGTTTGTATTTAGTTTTAAAAGCTTCAATTACAGGTATCATGGTGTGACCTTCAAAGGTATTGCCTTCGAAGATTTCATATGCTAATGGATAGCCGCCTGAGCTTACCAGCAAGCCTAAAACAATTTGTGGTTGTTGGTGCTTTCCATCTTTAGAGAAGCCGATTTTGCGCAAATCATCCTCATCTTCTGCTTCAAAGTAAAGTGTAGTAACATCATAGAAAACAATAGAAATCCGGTTGCCCAAAACTTTCCTTGTATGTTCATAGCTGATAGCCTGTATCCTTTGCATTTGTTGCTTCTGAAGCTTATCAAGATACCGGTATATCTTATTTATATCAATTTCAATGCCTTTATACTGATAGAGATAATCAACCGTTTTTAGCTTGCTTGCCGGATAAGCTAATCTTGCAATAACTAAATGCCGCAATAAGTCATCCTTTATCTCGTCAAAACCTATTTCATTGTAAAGTTTTCCCAGTAGCATTTCAGGGCCTACAAGTTCTAATCTTTCAATGCCATGCAAAAAAGTGTTCACCCAATCTGCCTCTGCAAGTCTATTGAAGGGTAGCTTATTTTGTCCTGTCAGAACTTCAATTCTCTTATTTGCTTTGGAAAATAGCCGCTCAATGGTTTCAGGATCACTTGAACTCCCGACCGTTTCAACCATTTTATACTTACCAGCACTTTTATCTATTATTTGAATACTGATAATGCCACTCTTATTCTTCTTTCTGCGAACAAACACCCTCAAATTTAAGGCTGGGACACCCAATTTAAAAACAAGAATGTAGGATTATCAAGGGTTTCAGCCCCGAAAATGCATTCACTTTTCAAAAGTGACGAAGTCAGGAAGAATTTCGAAAAGCGAGGTGTGGTTCAAAAAAACAATCAGCTTTACATTGCCCCACACTATTTTATTCTCCTCCGGCCATTTAACCTCAAACCGGTAAAAAAT
>CAISWS010000424.1 GCA_903889265.1 uncultured Bacteroidota bacterium | reverse complement strand
CGTTATTTGAAAACGCGTAGGGGTCTTTAGGTATGCCAATAAAATTCCTCTCAATCTTACCATCATTATCCATATCCTGAAAAAGCGCCATGGCATAGGTGCCATACTCAAGGTCAGTTATTGAAGCAGTTAAGGTGTCGCCGGTTGGTATAAACCTGTACTTTTTCAGGGTATCTTTTTCATTCAGAAATTCGTTATCTACCCCGTATAGCCCTATCAAAACGGGCGCGGTTGGAGACCCTAAATTTTCAATGGTAAGATGTAACGGTTTCCGTTTATTTTCGGGAGCAATCATTGGTTTAAGTTTATGCTGGTTTGGTGTGTAAAAAAGCCTGCCCTGAAGCAGCATTAAAAAGCAAAGACGTAGGTGCCTTTCTCATCCCGGTAAACATAATTTACCACCCGGGGCCAAAGGGGTTTTATCATTTCCTTTTCCCAATCGTCAAGGCTGTGCAGCAGGTCTTTGGCAACTTCGGGCTTAGCAGCATAAAGGTTATTCGCTTCTATGCTATCGGTTTTAAGATTGTATAACTGGTTGGTATTGTCGTATTCATTTACTATCAGTTTCCAGTCGCCTTTACGCACGGCTTTATTAAAATCACTTCTCCAATAAAGGGCCTGGTGGGGTGCCTGGCTCAGTTCGCCATCCACATAAGGTACCAGGTTAACGCCATCATATTTTCTGTCTTTGGGCAACTCGATACCTATTGCCGCTGCCACCGTAGCAAAAACATCCATGGAAATAACCGGCTGGGTGTATTTAGTGCCAGGTTTAATTTTCCCTTTCCACTCCATCATAAAAGGCACTTTAATACCACCCTCAAAGTTAGTGAGCTTACCACCCCGGTAAGGCGCATTATCTGTAGTTCCGTTATAGGATGCGCCTCCGTTATCACTTAAAAAAACAATAATGGTGTTATCAGCCAAACCGAGGCTATCAACATGTTGAAGTAAACGGCCCACCTGGTCATCCAGGCATTTAATCATGGCTGCATAAATGCGTTTTACAGGGTCTTTAATGTTGGCAAATTGCTTATAATAATTTTGAGGGACCTGCAAAGGCGCATGCGGCGCGTTGTACGGCAAATACAAAAAGAAAGGGTCGTCCTTATTTTTGTCAACAAAGCTGATAGCTTCATCCGTGAGCACATCGGTCAAATACCGGTTATCCTCCTGACGCTCTGTACAATTGCGCATAATGGCACAGTTTCCTTTACGGCCTTCGGCGGTTTCCCACTCGTGATGGTCCATAAAATCGCGCTTAATAGGGCAGTTCACTATATCATGGTTCTCTTTGGGCGCATACATGGTAAACGCCTCATAAAAACCGTACTGATAATCAAATCCACGCACGGTAGGCAGCGCAAAATCGGCGGCACCTAAATGCCATTTGCCAATACACGCAGTTTTATAATCATATTTTTTCAGCAACTCGGCAAGTGTAATTTCCGACGGCGGAAGACCTTGCCTTAACCGGTCTTCGGTGCTGGGTACTTCTAACTCTTTAAGGGGGGTAAGCGGTTTAAACTTAGGCAATACTTTAAAACTAACGTACTCCGCCATGTTTTTAAGATACCGTTGCTGGGGTTGAAATTCGTGACCGAACCGCTGTTGATAGCGCCCGGTTAATATGCCTGCCCTTGAAGGGGAACAAACCGGAGAAGAAATGTACCCTTCGGTAAACATTACTCCGTTTTTCCCAATGCCATCAATATTGGGAGTGGTAACAGTTTTGCTGCCGTATAAAGATAAATCCGTTGCCCCTAAATCATCAGCCAGAATAAAAATAATATTGGGCCGCTTGTGGCGGTTAAGGTCCGGCACCTTGGTAGCCAGGTATTCGCTTTTACCTTTAATCAGGCGTTGGTCAAAAAATATTTTATACCGGTCTGTATTAAACGAACTTAATAATAATGCAGAGCAACTTATGGTTACAACTAAAACTACAGCTGCTGCCAGCAATACCTTTTTTAAGCGCATTCTCAAATTTACGATAATATTTCTATATTGTCCGATAAAAGTAAAAAAATATTTTTTCATTACAACTATTGCCTAT
>CAISWS010000423.1 GCA_903889265.1 uncultured Bacteroidota bacterium | reverse complement strand
TGAACAATTTCCGGAGCAAGTTTTTTTCTTTCAAACTGGCGCTGCAATACGTTTTCGTTTCCCTTGCTTAATTCGTAAATACTCACGGCCTTGGTTTTATAAGCCCATTCCGGGTTGGTGTAAAGGCTGTCGTAATTAATACGCCGTATCTGCAACAGGTAAATTTCCATAGCTACCCGCAGTGCAGAACGGATTCGAACCTTGAGCATCATTTCTGTTTTACTAAGCGGATTTTGCAGAAAAAAATCCATAAACAAACTTACCGGAAGGTCCCACATGCTTTGGGCTGGCCTTACCTTACCGTCTTTTCCCATTACCGGCTCAGGCTTGCTCAGTAATTCATACCGGGCAAACAGAAACAAGGCAAACATAATGGCCGAAACCGTTGCCATTACCCAGGCAAAACCTGTCCAGATATGTGCTAATATCATCACTACCGAAAAGACAAATACCACTGACGAGTATTTGTGAGCATTTATAACTGCTGTAAGGGTGATTTTGGTCCACCAGCTTTTTTGCTCGGTTAACGGCTCAAAAGGATCCATAAAGTAATTCGCCACATCGCAGATAAGGTTCAGATCGTAACCCCTTCCTCTGGCCTCTCTGCGGCGGTCATTGGCGAGTTTAAGCCCCTCAATGCCCTGGTTATCGGTAATGCCGCCATCCATTAATGCCACCGACCCATTAAAGGGTATGTATTCGGCCCAATCGTAATTTTGGGCTGTAAGCATTTCGGCCATCAACTGCCTTTTATGCTCTTCGTCCTCCGCAAAATCATCCGGAAAAACCATGGGCTCAAAGCCCGCCGGAAAACAGGATGAAGCAGCCATAATATCTCCCAGCTTTAACTTTCTTACAGCGGCGCTATTATTGTCTTTCACCTTCAGATAACGGTTGCCGAGTATTTCCGTGGTTTCTTGCCTCCCGTCCGTTTCAAATCTGAAAGCCCGGCCGTTCTCCAGTTCAGAAGTAGTAAAACAAACTTCCTCTACCGTACGTTCAGGGTTATTGGTAAAAGCATCAAAAGTTAGCCCTTCAAATGCCATGCTCTGGTATGCTTTGGCAAAGGCATTAATAGTGTTGCGGTTACGGGTAGGACTTTCTTTCCAGGCTTCATCATCGCGCACAAGGCGTGCTGCCTCTCGTAAAATCTTGTCGCCGGCAAAAACATCGTTGCGCAAAAAACCGTAAGTCTTGCTGAATGGAATCCCCTTGTGATTATGCGCCGCAAATAAAAGCCCTGTGAGTGCGCCACCCGATGCGGCTACTATAAACTTAACTCTGGATAACAATGGTAACCCCTCAAAGGTACGTCGCTGAAGGTACGACAGACACCCCAAGGCATATGCCGCCGACCTAAACCCACCGCCTGACATGCTAATGGCAATATCATGAAATGGTTTAAAGGTGTCTTTCCGGGGTTCAACCTCCGGTGGTGTCCTGGTTAACTCAATACTCACCTGTTTTACTTTAAAACTTCATGTGAATATAGGCCTGTAAAGTGAAGTTTAAGCTTATCCGTATCTGTCATTAACAAAACGCTTAACAACAAAAAAGGCATCGCTATAACGCGATAGTGAACAATGGCGCCCAATACCGGCACCGTTATTCCAATACTCAGATAGTTTAGTACCGCAAATGCAAAGCAAAAAAGTGCAAGCCAGGCCTTATCACTTTCAGGCTTTTTAAAATAAAACAGAAGCAGGCCTGCCATAGAAAGTAGTAAAATCAGGTTTTCAATGGCAAACAGTAATTGAAGCGGGTTTCCTCTTTCCCACACAAAAGGGCGCAGTAAGGCGTTGAGCAACGCTTCAGGTATTAACCCAACCAGATGGTTGCAATCGGCTGCTATCATCGTGGTATCTAAAGCGCTTTTACTATGTTCTGCAATTGAAAGTGCTACAAACTCGTTGCGTTTATCGGCTATCAACCCACAAACGGGGTTATGACTGAAATAAAACCAGCACGACAAACAGAATCCGGCGCCAACTATAAACCGTATCGCAAGTTTAGATTTAGCAGGGTTCTCTGTTCTTACCGGCAAAAAAACGGAGCAAACAAACAACACAGCAGCAACATAAACCTTGGTTAAACCTACTATCAAAAAACCTGCTGAAGAAATAATCAGACGCTGTGGAAGGCTCTTTTTTCTATCGCTCAACCATGGAGATAAATATAGAGCAATACCAATAAACAGCAATGCCTCTTTAAGTAAACCTGAAGACCAGAACACTACAGATGGCAGCAAAAACAGCGGGCAATAAAGTATTTGAGGGAAATTACCAAAGTAAGGAATCAGGGCTTTGAAAAGGAGAACAAGAGCCGCAAACGTAATACAGTTTAGCAACAGGCTATTTAAGTAAATATTGTAGAAAGAAAAGTAGTTAAGAACAGATATTACCTTTATAAGCAAAGTATTGCTGGTAATAATATCAGTACCCGGATGGGAAACATAGAGCGTATCCTGAAGGTATCGGCAGGTATCGGCATCCAGAGGGTTTAGGCTAAACATTACCTTTAACCATGCCGCAGGGTGTGTAAATAATAACGATGATATAATTTTGCTATCAGTGAAATACCGGTAAATATCGGCTTTGGTTGGGTCGGTGTAATAGAAAGTATATACAGCGGTTAGGGCAAGGCCACCTAAATTTTTTAACAGAAAGAAAAAAGCAAGATGCCTTTTTTCTATACCTGTCATCGAAAAAAAATCTCCACGAAAAATAAGTAGCAAAAAAATAGCTACGTAAATGGAATACATCGGTATAAATAAAAGCTGCAACATTTTACCTGAATTCTAAAACCGGAAATCCCCCGATATAAACGTACCAAAACCACCCATTCCGGTGCTTGAAGACTACATTTTCTCCTCTTCTTCCTTATACCTCATAATCTGATCAAGAGCATCAGGCAC
Source organism: uncultured Bacteroidota bacterium (assembly GCA_903889265.1). Taxonomy (GTDB): domain Bacteria; phylum Bacteroidota; class Bacteroidia; order Chitinophagales; family LD1; genus Bog-950. Next base: position 9,612 of record CAISWS010000423.1, on the reverse strand, counting down.
TACATCACTTATAATGGTTATGAAAGAGCCCTTCTCGGCATGCTTAATTGCATAATCGATTGCCTCACTCTCCTGCTTGTAAGTGGTTATTTTAATATTTGGGTTAATGTTTCTGATACCCCTGGTAAGTAAAGCTATAATTTCATCTTCCGTTTTACCCCGCAGGTTTCTGTCCTGGCGGATAATGATTTCGTCAAATACCCGGGCGGCTTCTTCGCCCAGTTCAATGGTGTCTTCATCTCTCCTGTCGCCGACACCTGCAATGAGGCCCACTTTTTTAGTGGCATCCACTTTTTTTACAAACTTGCCTATAGCATGCATGCCATGTGCATTATGGGCATAATCTATCAGCACGCTGTAGTTTTTAAACTGGAATAGATTCATCCGCCCGGGTGTTAGCGCAGGCGACGGAACAAAGGTTTCAAGGGCCAGTTTTATGTCCTCAATTTTAAAGTCGCGCAGGTAAGCCACCAGCACAGCTGCCAAAGCATTTTGGATGTTAAACTCGGCTTTACCGCCGAAGGTCATCGGTATATTGGTTATTTTATCAACCCGTATCTTCCATGCGCCTTTTAATATGGTAAGATATCCGTTTTCATAAATACAGGCAATGCCATGGTTGGCGCAATGTTCAATAATATGCGGATTATTTTCGTTCATGCTAAACAGGGCAATTTTGCAATCGAGCCCCTCGCGCATTTTGTAAACGAGTTCATCGTCCGCGTTTAATACCACATATCCTTCGGGCAAAACAGAATTTGCTGCTACTGCCTTTACGCGGGCTAACTGTTCTAAAGTGTCAACGCCATTTAATCCCAAATGGTCTGAAGCCACGTTGGTAACAACAGCTACATCGCAGTTATGAAAACCTAAGCCTGCACGCAGAATGCCGCCACGGGCACATTCCAACACCGCAAAATCAACGGTAGGGTCCTTCAACACAAACTCAGCCGAAACCGGTCCGGTGCAATCACCCCGCTGCATCATCTGGTTTTGAATATAAATACCATCGGTAGTAGTAAAGCCTACCTTATATCCCATGTGTTTAACTATATGGGCAATTAAACGGGTGGTAGTGGTTTTGCCATTAGTACCTGAAACTGCGATAATAGGAATACGCGCACTTGTTCCCGGCGGATAAAGCATATCTATTACCGGTTCTGCAACGTTGCGCCCAATACCCTCTGTAGGGTCTAAGTGCATTCTAAAGCCAGGTGCAGCGTTCACTTCCAGAATAGCGCCGTTATTTTCGGTAATTGGAACAGTAAGGTCATCGGCCATAATATCAATACCGCAAATATCAAGGCCAATAATGCGTGCAATGCGTTCGCACATAAACACATTGGTAGGGTGTACCAGGTCAGTTACGTCCGTAGCTGTACCACCGGTTGAAAGATTAGCCGTAGGTTTTAACCAAAGCTCTTCATCTTTCTTTAAAACAGTTTCAAGCGTGTATCCTTTCTTTACCAATATGTTCTCAGTCTGGTCGTCTACTTTTATCGCGGTTAATACCTTTTCGTGCCCATAGCCACGGCGGGGGTCGCTGTTTACTTTATCTATTAATTGCTGTATGGTTGATTTACCATCGCCGATAACTGCCGCTGGTGTGCGCAAAGCAGCTGCTACAAATTTGTAGTTGATAACCAACACACGATGGTCCCTACCGGTTATATATTTTTCGCAGATAACGGCACGCGAATATTTTTTAGCCGCCTGCATACCGGTTACGGCATCTTCCCAATTCAGTAAGTTAGTAGTTACCCCTTTGCCGTGGTTTCCATCCAGTGGTTTGGTAATTACAGGATAGCCAATCTTATCAATAGTAGATTTTAAATCATCCTCATCATACACCACGTATCCTTTGGGTACTGGTATTTCGGCAGCGCCCAGCAGGTTTTTGGTATCCTCTTTATCGCAGGCAATCTCAACAGCAATACTTGAAGTAGTACTTGCAATAGTAGCTTGTATTCTTCTTTGATTTTTGCCATAACCCAATTGCACTAACGAATTGCGGTTAAGCCGTATCCACGGAATTTTTCTTTTAATGGCCTCTTCAACAATTGAACCTGTAGAAGGCCCCAGGCGCTCAGCCTCCCGGATTTCGCGCAACTCCTGAATGTCAGTGGCCAAATCGTATGGGTTACTGTCAATTAAAGCCTCCGCAATCCTGACAGCAGACTTAGCCGCAAAAATTCCGGCCTTCTCCTCGTAATATGAAAACACCACATGGTAAACACCGGGGGTACCTGTTTCCCGGGTGCGGCCAAAGCCAACATCCATGCCTGCCAGGGTTTGAATTTCAAGGGCAATATGTTCAATAACATGCCCCATCCAGGTGCCTTCCTTTACACGTGAAAAGAAACCTCCCGGCTTTCCTTCGCTGCATCTGTGTTCGTACATGGTCGGAAACATATTTTCCAGCCTTTCGCTAAACCCCTCTATTCGGTCCGTAGGCCTTTGCTCCATTTCTTCCAGGTCAAGGCGCATTACTATTAATTTGTGCCGTACGTTGCTCCAATAGTTGGGGCCTTTCATTACCTTAATGTCTATAATTTTCATGGATTGGGTTTAGCTTTATTAAATCGGAGGTAGCTGCAATTTAATTTTTTCAATTCATTCTACAGCTTTGTTGAAAAAAATATTTAATAATCTTTCGGTTTCTCTCAATTTCGTGCTGTCAATTGCATTCTTCACTCAACAGAAATAATGACAACACCAAAAGGGATTTTGATAGCAGTAGGGGGCGCAGAAGATAAAGGTACTGACCTGGAGTTGGGTTTTATGCACCGTAATAACCTGAAATTTTTCGAACTCGGTATTTTAAAAAGTATCGTAGCCACTATCGGCAAAAAAGATGCGCGTATAGAAGTGGTAACCACTGCGTCAAGCATACCAGACGAGGTAGGGTTGAATTACGAACATGCCTTTCATAAAATAGGATGCCAGAACGTGGGCCACATGAAAATACGCAACCGCGAAGATGTTCAGCACGAAGGCTACATAGAGCGGTTAAAAGCCTGCGATGCTTTGATGTTTAGCGGCGGCAACCAGTTAAGATTGACCTCTATTTACGGCGGCACCAGCTTTTTAGACTTGCTTGAAGAACGTTACGAAAACGAACGCTTTGTGATAGCCGGAACCAGCGCCGGGGCCATGGCCATGAGCAAAACCATGATTTACGAAGGCAACGCCAGCCGCGCACATTTAAAAGGCGAGGTAAAAATAACAACAGGTTTGGGCTTTGTTAATGACGTAATTATTGATTCGCATTTTGATAAGCGTGGGCGCTTTCCACGGCTGGCGCAAGCTGTTATTGCTAACCCATCTGCCGTGGGAATTGGATTGGGAGAAGACACCGGAGTAATTATTACCAACGGCTGCGAACTGGAAGCGATTGGCAGCGGAGCTGTGTTTATATTGGACGGCAGAAACATTAAGCGCAGTAATATTGCCGATATAGAAGAAGGCTCACCCATTTCAGCAGAAGGATTACTGGTGCATATTATGGAAATGGGCAACCGGTATAATTGTAAAACGAAGAAGTTTACCGCGGATGAAGCGGTGGTGAAGCCGGCAGAGTAAGCGCAACGGGATTTAGATTTGACAATCCCGCCGCGGCGGGATTGTCAAATCTTTCCATCACTTATAAATTGCCACTTCTTCCCTCCCATCACTGCACCTCATTGCCCGGTACATGCCTTCCGAATTAAACGGTAATTCGATGTTACCGTGTTTATCAATAGCAATCAAACCACCCTCCCCTTCAATCGCAACAAGCTTTTTCATTACTACCTCATGGCAGGCTTCTGCGAGGCTGAGGTTTTTGTATTCCATTAATGCTGAAACATCATGCCCTACAACGGCCCTGATAAACAACTCGCCATGGCCGGTGCAGGAGATAGCACAGGTGTTGTTATTTGCGTAGGTACCGGCACCAATTACTGCTGAATCGCCCAAACGTCCCGGGCTTTTGTTGGTCATACCGCCGGTTGAAGTTCCGGCAGCCAGGTTGCCTTGTTTATCCAAAGCTACCGCCCCAACGGTGCCAAACTTCTTTTCATCAGCAGATTTACCTGATTGCACATGATGGTCAAGAAAAGCTCCGCCTGCCATCCGCGCCTGTTGCCATTGCTGATAGCGGAAGTCATCATAAAAATATTGGTCGCTTTCTATTTTAAGGCGGAAAGCTTTTGCATAGTTTTCAGCGCCCTCACCGCAAACAAATACATGCGTTGTGTTTTCCATTATTTTGCGCGCCAGGCTTATTGGGTTCTTAACGTTACTAATAAGCCCAACCGCCCCTGCACTCAGGTCTTTGCCATTCATAATACTGGCATCCATCTCATGTTTGCCGTCAGAGTTGAACACAGCACCCTTTCCTGCATTAAATAAGGGGCAATCTTCCAGGCTGTTAATGGCTGCTTCAACCGCATCAAGCGAACTGCCTCCCTTCTCAAGGATTGAATAACCAGTGCTTAACGCTTCGCGCAAAGCATCTTTATAAAGCTTCTCCTTTTCCGGAGTTAGTGATGAACGAAGAATGGTACCGGCGCCACCGTGTATGGCAATTCCAAATTTATGATTCATGGTTATCCTGTTTTACAAAGCAAATCTGAACTTTAACTTTTACAATCCAAGCACGCGATGGTCATCAAATCAAAATAAGTATCTTAAAGTTTGAAACTTTTTAGAAGTTTACCCTCATAACCAAAATCCAGTTTGCAGAAATTAATAGTTAATACCGTAATTGCCCGGGCGTTATCAACTGCCCTCAATTTCCTCATTGCCCTGCTTATTGCCCGGCACTCCGGTCCGGCAGTAAAGGGTGATGTTACCCTGATAATAACCACCACCTGGTTTCTTATATTTTTAAGCAATATTTTAGGTGGGCAGGTACTGGTTTACCTCATTCCACGTAATAAGATTGAGATGCTTGTTTTGCCTGCATATTTCTGGTCGGTATTAATAGCAGGTGCGGGCTTTGCCTTTCTTAAACTAACCAACATTATTCACGCTTACCATGTGCCCTCTATCGTGCTACTTAGCTTTTTATCGGCTGTCATCAGTATTCACCAAACAGTGTTATTGGGTCGCAGGCAAATTAGTATGTCAAACGTCTTGCAGCTTATTCCGCTGTTGATCCAATTGGGAGGTGTTCTTTTGTGTTTCTACGTTATGCATATCAGCGATGCTTATGCCTACATCTACGCTTCGTTAGTTGCTTATGCAGTTACCTCGGTAGTAAGTTTTGCGTTGGTAAGAAAACAAATCCACCTGGGCTTTTCAAAAGAGCATTTCTCTGCCAGGGAACTTAAAAACTCTTTTCAGTTTGGCTTAATGTTTCAGTTAGTTGAAGTTTTGCAACTGCTTAATTTACGCTACTACTTCTATCAGTTAAGCCTGCAGCAGGGCAGTAAATACCTGGGTATTTTTTCCATCGGCATATCCATACTTGAATCAGTTTGGATTATTCCCCGAAGCATTGCCACCATACACTACGTACATACAGCCAACTCAGCAGATGTGAAACTGGAGGCCGAAAGGGCCGTTGGATTGTTTAAAATAAGTTTTACGCTTTGTGCTACGGCCCTGTTTTGCATTTGGCTGGTTCCCTCGCAGGCTTATACTTTTGTATTCGGGCCGGGTTTCAGCGATGTAAAGCATAGTATCAGGTTTCTGTTTCCCGGTATTTTAATCTATAGTTTTCCGCTGGTAATAAGTAGTTTTTACCTGGGTATTGGTAAATACAAAAGCCTGATTATTTCAAACCTGGCAGGCTTTATTTCCCTTTTCATTTTTAGCAGTTTATTAATACCCCGTTATGTAATGAGCGGTGCCGGACTTGCCGCCACGTTATCTTTTTCTGTTTCTGCCTTTGTTTTATTTACCCTTTTCTTAAAAGACACGGGATTAGATTATACAAGGATGCTGATTAGCATGGCAGACTGGAATCTGCTAAAGAAAACCCTGAAAGCGCGGTTTTGAAAAACGCCGAACGAACCAAAAACCTAGTAATAGGTGTACGTTATAGAGTCGGCTAAAGCACCATTACGATGGTAAGAAACCATCGTATCCACATAAGCACTGCCATTATACCGGTAGCGATAGCTGATTATATCAGTAGTATCGCCATTTTGGTTAATCTGAACATCCGTTGAAATCAGGTTGGTTGAGCTAACCCCGAGGTAATACTGGCCCATGTTCTGCACCCCAATGGTATTGGCATTAGAGGTAAGGAAGGTAAAGTAATCATAAGTGGTACCGTTAGCTACGTTTACATGCTGAATTTCAACTGCATTTTTAGCACTGTTATTGGTATAGTTATCAGTGTTTGCCAAAACATGATTTGCATAGGTTGTTGCCTGGGTAAACATGCCGTTAGCATCATATGTATATCCGCCCGAGTTATTCCGGTCAACCAATTCGCCTTGCCAGGTGGTTGCATAACCCGAACTGTTTAGCACATACGATGTGGCATTGGTTGTTTGCCCCAAACCGTTAAGTGTGGCAATTGTAACCGTATCTCCCTGGTAATAGGCCTCTTGCTTTATGCCATTATTTTTAACCATGGTAGCCACGGTACCGTTAGTGTTATAAGTAAAGGTCTCGCTATATCCCCCTCCAACCGGCGAAAAGTTGTTTAACTGGTAAATTTTAGCGCCGCTGAAAAGGGTGCTTTTTTTGCAGGCCGATATAACAACAAAAAAGGCCACAAGGGCAACTCCAAATTTAAGTTTCATGGACATGGGTGTATTTAACAGGTGCAAGTGTAGTCTAAAAAGCAGACGTTAAAAAAAAGCTATGACATAATTAATCTTAAAATAATCAAATTAAAATGCTGCCTTTAACCTCATTTTTATCAACAACGGCTTTCAAAAAGCAATTAGAAAACTAAATTTGCCCTTTAAATCAAAAGTTAACTGATAAAACTATTTATGAGCGCAGCAGCACATCTTGAAGGAACTAACGTAGAAACCGCCAAACAATTGGGTTTGTTACCCGACGAATTTGAAAAAATAAAGCAGATACTGGGCCGCGTGCCAAACTTTAACGAATTGAGCATTTTCTCAGTAATGTGGAGTGAGCATTGCAGCTATAAAAACTCTATTAAATGGTTAAAGACGTTGCCCCGCAAAGGCAAACACCTGCTGGTTGAGGCTGGAGAAGAAAATGCCGGTTTAGTTGATTTAGGCGATGGCCTTGCATGTGCCTTTAAAATAGAATCACACAACCACCCGTCAGCGTTGGAACCTTATCAGGGCGCTGCTACGGGTGTTGGAGGCATACATCGCGATATATTTACTATGGGCGCACGGCCAATTGCGGCGCTTAACTCGTTGCGTTTCGGCGATTTGAAAAATGAGAAAACACAGCACTTATTAAAAGGTGTGGTAAAAGGTATTGGCGATTACGGTAACTGTTTTGGAGTACCAACCGTAGCCGGCGAAGTTTATTTTGATTCCGTTTATCAAACCAATCCGCTTGTAAATGCTATGAGCGTTGGTATAGTTAAAACCGATGAAACTGTTTCCGCCATTTCACAGGGAGTGGGCAACCCGGTTTACATTGTTGGTTCTTCAACCGGAAAAGATGGTATCCATGGTGCAGCATTTGCATCAAAAGATATTACCGCCGAATCTGCCAAAGACCTTCCTGCCGTTCAGGTTGGCGACCCTTTCCAGGAAAAACTATTGTTAGAGGCTTCGCTTGAAGTTATAAAAACCGGCGCTGTTGTTGGTATGCAGGACATGGGTGCAGCAGGTATTACCTGCTCAACCTCTGAAATGAGCGCCAAAGGCAAATCCGGTATGAAAATCTGGTTAGATAAAGTACCAACCCGCCAGGTAAACATGAAACCCTGGGAAATACTGTTATCAGAATCGCAGGAGCGTATGCTGATAGTGGTTAAAAAGGGCATGGAAAAAGAAGTAGAGGCCGTATTTGCCAAGTGGGACCTTCACTGCGCTATCATAGGTGAAGTAACTGCCGGTGGTGAACTTGAATATTATGTAGGCAGCGAACTGGTTGCCAAAGTACCTGCCCATGACCTGGTATTAGGCGGTGGCGCACCGGTTTACGACCGCGAGTTTAAGGAGCCTGCTTATTTTAACGAGAATAAGAAGTTTGATATAGAATCGGTTGAAGAGCCTGAGAATCTTAAAAAAGTGGCTGAGCATTTATGCGGCCAGTTAAACATTGCTTCAAAACGCTGGATATTCCAGCAGTACGATTCAATGGTAGGTATTGCCAACACCTCAACCAACAGGCCCAGTGATGCAGCTGTTATAAGAATTCACGACAGCAACAAACGCCTTTGCGTAACCGTTGACTGCAATGCCCGCTACGTTTGGGCCGACCCATTTGTAGGAGCGCAAATTGCAGTAGCTGAGGCTGCCCGTAATATAGTTTGCAGTGGAGGTGAGCCATCGGCCATTACCAACTGCCTTAACTTTGGCAACCCGTATTTACCTGAAGTTTACTGGCAATTTGTAAACGCCATTAAAGGAATGAGCGCTGCTTGTGAAGCCCTTGAAACCCCCGTAACCGGCGGTAACGTTTCTTTCTACAACCAAAGCACCGAAGGCGGCGCGGTTTACCCAACCCCAACCATTGGTATGATAGGCCTGGTTGAAGATAAAGAAACCATCATGACCCTGAACTTCAAAAACTCAGGCGACCGTATCTACGTTATCGGCGAAATGAAAAACGATATTGCATCTTCCGAATACCTGGTTAACTACCACGGCATATCCAAATCGCCTGCGCCATACTTCAACCTCGAAACTGAAGTTGCAGTGCAGAATGCTGTAAAAGACCTCATACGCGAACAAGTAATTGAATCAGCACACGACATTTCAGAAGGCGGTTTGTTTATCACCCTGCTCGAATCAGCCATGGCAGGTAAAAAAGGTTTTGAAATTGAAACCGACTCCGACATCCGCAAAGATGCCTTCCTGTTCGGCGAGTCTCAAAGCCGCGTGGTAATCACGGTTAAGCAAAACAAAGAAGATGAGTTGGTAGATATACTGAGCAAATACGATGTTGATTTTACCAACGTAGGCGTGGTTACCTCTGCTATGGTTTACATAGATAAAGAAAGATGGGGCGTAGCAAGTTCTTTCCAGGATTTGTATGATAATGCAATACCGGATTTGTTGAAATAAATTTTGGTAAGATTATAAACAAAAAAAGCCGCCCCCAAAAGGGCGGCTTTTTTTGTTTTGATATGCCCGAAATCCCTGGGTTTACATGCCAAATGTGTAAACCCTTTTTGCTACTTAAGGAAAATTTAACGTAACGAAGTGCAGTTGGACTGACCGTTAACCTGTAAACAATAAAAAATAATAGAGCATACCAGCAGAAGCTTCTTCATCCTAATAAAGCTAAAAAAGAAAAGCGGAAGTTTCAAGTTCAGCCTTTCTTTCTTTACCGGAAATTACCCCCTCCGCTCTTCGGCATGTTTTTTTACCGTAATACAGTATCTTGTAGCCTTAAACTAAGATAAATGAAATCAAAATCAGTTTTTCAGAATAAGAGAATTGTAATTTTTTATACACTGGCAATCGGTGTAACAGTGTTCGCTTTTACATCCTGCAATCAGAATAAAACCAC
>CAISWS010000422.1 GCA_903889265.1 uncultured Bacteroidota bacterium | reverse complement strand
GCTAAAACATTTCCTTTATTTTGTTCTGGATCATAATCTCTAATAAAGAAAATGGCACCATGAGCAAAAGCTCCACATAAAATAAACCCTGCAATATATTGATGATGCGTATAAAGAGCTGCTTGAGCTGTAAAATCTTGTGCTAAAAATGCATATGGAGGTAAAGAATAAATATGTTGAGCTACTAATGAGCAAACTGTTCCAAGCGCAGCAAGAGCTAGTCCTAACTGAAAATGTAAAGAATTATTTACTGTATCAAATAACCCTTTATGTCCAGCCCCTAGACCCCCAGCAGGTGGAGTATGAGCATCAAGAATTTCTCGCATACTATGTCCAATACCGAAATTAGTTCGATACATATGACCAGCAAGAATAAATACAACGGCAATAGCTAAATGATGATGAGCAATATCAGTTAGCCATAAACTCTGAGTCTGTGGATGAAACCCGCCTAAAAAAGTTAAAATAGCATTTCCAGAACCTTCAGCAGTGCTAAAGATATGATTAGAAGAATCAGGATTTTGAGCATAAGCAGCCCAATTTCCACTAAAAAAAGGCCCTAATCCTTCAGGATGAGGCAGTGTTGTTAAAAAATTATTCCAACGAACATGTTGGCCACGAGATTCAGGAATAGCAACATGTACTAAATGGCCAGTCCATGCTAATGAGCTTACACCAAATAAGCCAGATAAATGATGATTTAATCTAGCTTCAGCATTTTTAAACCATGAAAGAGAAGGTTGAAATTTTGGTTGTAAATGCAGCCACCCTGCAAATAAAAAAAGACCAGCACCTATAATTAAAAAAATTGACCCATTATATAAGTCTTGATTACTGCGTAATCCAATTGTATACCACCACTGGTAAACACCAGAAGTTGAAATATTGACAGGGCCAGACGCCCCTCCGCGGGTAAATGCTTCAACAGCTGGTTGACCAAAATGGGGATCCCAGATAGCATGTGCAATCGGACGAACATGTAAAGGATCGCGCCCCCATTGTTCAAAGTTACCTTGCCATGCAACATGAAATAAGTTACCAGCAGTCCATAAAAATATAATTGCTAATTGACCAAAATGAGATGCAAAAATTTTTTGGTAAAGATTTTCTTCAGTGATGCCGTCATGACTTTCAAAATCATGGGCAGTAGCGATTCCATACCAAATTCGCCGAGTAGTAGGGTCTTGTGCCAGACCTTGGCTAAATTTTGGAAACTTTGTTGCCATAGTCTTTTAGAAATCCTCCGTTTCTTAAAAAAACAAATTTAACTTTATTCTAAGGTTTTTACTAATTTTATCGTACGTCATTTTTTTTTAATAGCTACTGGTATATATCAGAGTGCTATTAAAACCCGTAACTGTGTTCGCAGTAAAAGTTTATAAAAGTTTATAAGCTAATTTTATGCACTTAAAGGCTAATATAAAAAACTAAGCTAGTTTTTTTACTCGTACCGTGTCAAAAGAAGGCTTTAACCGTTGCCTTACCCGTTGCCTAAGCAACTAACTTTGTTAGTTGCAAGGTTGACAACCGAAGGTTGTTATACCCTGACGGTTTATTAAAAACAGAGTTTTTAATTTAGGCAAGGGTACTAACTCCGCCTTTGACTTTGGTCGGAAAATATTATACGAAATCCTTGAATTATAATAAAATTTAACCAACCGCAATAATTCGTGCCAAAAAGAAAGACCACGTAGTGACAATACCACCTAATAAATAATGAGCTACCCCAACAGCTCGACCTTGGGTAATGCTTAATGCTCGGGGTTGAATTGCTGGTGCGACTTTTAATTTATTATGAGCCCAAATAATAGATTCAATAAGTTCTTGCCAATAACCACGTCCACTAAATAAGAACATAAGACTAAAAGCCCAAACAAAATGAGCACCAAGAAATAATAAACCGTACGCCGATAAAGCTGACCCATAAGATTGGATAACTTGTGATGATTGTGCCCATAAAAAATCACGAAGCCAACCATTAATAGTATTTGCACTTTGCGCAAAATTACCACCAGTAATGTGAGAAACACTAGATGCGTTTACAGTCCCCCAAACATCTGATTGCATTTTCCAACT
>CAISWS010000421.1 GCA_903889265.1 uncultured Bacteroidota bacterium | reverse complement strand
TTGAAGCGCTCAGCAATGCTCAGCAGGAAGCTTTCAACAACGGCAGTCCGCAACTGGAAACTATCCATTTACTAAAGGGCATGCTGGAAGTTGACGAAGACTCACTTCCCTTTATTCTGGAAAAAGCCGGTGTAAACCGTAATATTATTTTGGGTAAGGTGGAAGAGAAGCTAAGAACCCTCCCCAAAGTAAGCGGCCAAAGTGCCGATATACAACCCTCTGCCTCTTTCGGCAAGCTGATACTTACTGCCAATAAACTGCTAAAGGATTTTGACGACACTTATGTAAGTGTAGAAACCCTGATACTGGCTATGGTGGTTTTGGGCGATGATACCTCAAAGCTTTTAAAAGATGCAGGGCTACAGGAAAAGAAATTGCGCGCTGCTATTCTTGAATTACGTAAAGGCAGCAAGGTAACGGAACAGGGTGCCGATGCCAAATACAATAACTTAGATAAGTATGCCATTAACCTGAATGCCCAGGCTAAAAACGGCAAACTGGACCCTGTTATAGGACGCGATGAAGAAATACGCAGGGTAATGCACATCCTTAGCCGCAAAACCAAGAACAACCCATTATTAGTAGGTGAGCCCGGCGTTGGTAAAACCGCCATTGCCGAAGGCATTGCCCACCGTATTGTAAAAGGCGATGTGCCCGAAAGCCTGAAAAGCAAAACCATTTACACACTTGATATGGGTGCCTTAATGGCGGGTGCCAAATACCGTGGCGACTTTGAAGAGAGGCTGAAAGGCGTAGTAAAAGAAGTAAAGGAAAGCGCAGGCCGAATTATACTTTTTATTGACGAAATACACACCCTTGTTGGCGCCGGCGCTACAGAAGGTGCCATGGATGCCGCAAATATTATAAAGCCCGAACTGGCCCGTGGTGAATTGCATGTAGTGGGCGCTACTACTTTGAACGAATACCAAAAGTATTTCGAAAAAGATAAAGCGCTTGAAAGACGTTTTCAGAAAGTGATGGTGGATGAACCAAGTGTAGAAGATGCCATTTCAATCCTTCGTGGTTTGAAGGAGCGTTATGAAACACACCATAAAATCCGGATAAAAGATGATGCAATTATCAGCGCAGTTACTTTAAGCGACCGGTATATTACTGACCGTTTTTTACCCGACAAGGCTATTGACCTGATTGATGAGGCTGCCGCTAAACTACGCCTTGAAATGGACTCATTGCCCGAAGAACTGGATGGCATTGAGCGGCGCATTATGCAGATTGAAATTGAACTTGCTGCTATTAAACGCGAAAACGATGAGCGCAAGTTGAAGGAGTTGAATGAAGAACTTGCCAACCTGAAAGAAGAACGCAATGAGTTTAAAGCAAAGTGGCAAAAAGAAAAAGATATAGTTGACAAAATAAGCGCCCGCAAACGCGATATTGAAACCATGAAGGTGGATGCCGAGCGTTTGGAACGTGAAGGCGACTATGGTAAAGTAGCCGAAATACGGTACGGTAAAATAAAAGATGCCGAAACAGATATTAAGAAATACGAAAAGGAACTGGCTAAAATATCTCCTGAGAAAAGGATTTTGCAGGAAGAGGTTACCAGCGAGGATATAGCAGCCATTATCAGTAAATGGACCGGCATACCGGTTACAAAAATGCTGGAAGGAGAGAAGGAGAAACTCCTGCACCTTGAAGATAAATTACGCGAACGTGTAAAAGGACAGGACGAAGCGATTACCGCAGTTGCTGATGCCATACGCCGCAGCCGCGCCGGTTTGCAGGATGAAAGAAAACCGATTGGTTCTTTCTTATTCTTGGGCACCACCGGTGTTGGAAAAACTGAATTAAGCAAGGCATTAAGCGAAGTATTGTTTAATGATGAGCATGCCATGGTGCGTATTGACATGAGCGAATACCAGGAGAAGCATTCGGTCTCCAGACTGGTAGGTTCACCTCCGGGATATGTTGGATATGAAGAAGGAGGCCAGCTTACAGAAGCCGTTCGGCGCAAACCTTACAGCGTAATTTTGTTTGATGAAATTGAAAAGGCGCACCCCGATGTATTCAATATTTTGTTGCAGGTATTGGATGATGGAAGGCTGACTGATAACAAAGGCCGAACGGTGAATTTTAAGAATACCATCATTATCATGACATCTAACATGGGCAGCGATATTATACAGGCTAATTTTGACAATGTAACAGATGCCACGGTTGATGAAGTAACAGAAAGAACCAAGGTAGAAGTAATGAACAGGCTGAGGCAAACCATACGTCCTGAGTTTTTGAACCGTATAGATGAAATAGTAATGTTCCGTCCGTTGATGAGGAAACAGATACGTGATATTGTTGACCTGCAGTTAGCGCAGCTACGCGAGTTGCTGAAAACAAAAGAGATGGTGTTGGAAATAACCGACGACGCTTTGGATTACCTGGGCAATGAAGGTTTCGACCCACAGTTTGGTGCACGTCCTTTAAAACGTGTAATCCAGAAAGAAATCATCAACGAGTTATCCAAAAAGATACTCAGCGGCGAAATACATAAACACGGAGGGGTAAAAATAGATGCCTTCGAAAATGGCCTTGTGTTTATACCTATTGCTGAGCACGTGCATGTAGAAGAAGAATAAAAAACAAGGTGCAATTTGTAATGAAGCCGTCACCCATGCTAAGGATTGACGGCTTCTTTGTTTTGTTGGATTTTGTGCGTAAATTCGGCAACTAATTAAACTAAAACACCTTTACAATGCCTCCAGTAAGTGAATTAGCTGAATATAGTGTTGAAGACTTTATCATCAACGCGGTCATTTTCGGAATAATGACCATACCTGCATTTGTTCTTCTTTACATGGTTTTTAAAGAACGGTTTAAGCTGAGGAAAATTCAACAAAAGCCCCGGCCTGCCAGTATTACCCGTACCGAAATAACCTATTCGGTTATTACTTTGTTTGTTATTGTTTTTCTGGATGTGCTTACTTATATAGCTCAGAAAAACGGATACACAAAAATGTATGATAATATCAGCGACCATGGCTGGCTGTATTTTTTTGCCACTATTCCGGTACTGATAGTAATGCATGATACCTGGTTTTACTTTACACACAGGGCCATGCACCACCCGGCTATTTACAAATACGTACACAAGGTTCATCATTTAAGTACTTCACCAAGTCCGTTTGCGGCGTTCTCTTTTCACCCGCTTGAAGCGGTAGTGCAAACCGGTATTTATGTTATAGTAGTATTCATTTTCCCCATTAATTTTTATGCGCTGTTGATTTGGCAATTATTTCAGATGTCAATGAATGTAATATCGCATAGCGGTTACGAATTTTATCCTAAAGGATGGACAACAAAGTCGCTGTTCCGTTTTAAAACAGCAAGTACTCACCACGACCAGCACCACGCCAAATTTAATGGCAACTATGCCCTTTACTTTACCTGGTGGGACAGGTGGTTAGGTACCGAATTTAAAGATTACCACCAAGCCTTTGATTCTATCTATGAAAGGTTTGATAAGCCTGCTAAGACAGAAAGCAAATTGCAGCCAAGTGTGCAGGAGGTGGAAGCTTAGTTGGTGAGATTTGACAACTTTTTAAAAGTTGTCAAATCTATATTACGCTGCCATTGCAAAACTGGTGTCCCCGGCTACATAACGCAAAGTATTCTGAACAATAAGCTGTTGTATAAGGCCTTTAAGTGAAATGTCTTCATCAATTTCACCCCATTCAATTCCAACCCCTTTACTAATTAACTGCCATTTATCTAATTGCGTTTGGGTGGCCTTTTTAAGGCATGGGAAAAAAGATAATCGTACATTAATCGCCTTCCCATTACTTAATAATACGACTAACCTATCTTGTTTCTTAACCGGCATCACCTGTGTAATGCGTAATCCCTTTTCTTAGATTAATTGGTCAATAGGGTCTGATGCACGTTTGTTTACTACTTTCTTTCCCATATTCAAATTTGCCTTTAATCAAGTTTTGTTTGTCTAACTTTCCCGAAAATTATTTTCCCATATTGGTTAATACTGCCATCCATTGAGTCTAGTTCGTGTTTCCAGAAAGTTTCAGGGGGAACGCCTGAATCACAATTAAAAGTTACAATACTGTCCCGCGATAGAATAGTCATATCTTTTCTGATAAATACTTTTCCAAACCAATAGTAACCACAGTCCGAGCCATATAACCCGGTGGTGGGTTGTCGTTCATCTATAGGATTTCCGTTCTTGTCTAAAATTGTAAGTTCTAAAGCCCCATCTTCAACTCCAGCATACCAAAGTAAAGCATAAAATTTACTGGTATCGGCCAGCATTCCATAGGCTAAACCCATTGCACAATTTGGGATAAAAAGCGTATCATCAGAACCTGCATCCAGTTTCGTTAAGCTAGTGTCGTATCCATCAAAATTCAGTTTAAGAACTTCGTTTGGTAAAATTTTAAATTTAGAAAGAAAGGGGGCTAACCCGTCCTTTCGTCTTCCCGCATCTTCGTTAATTACTTCAGATTTTCGCGCAGAATTTTGGTTGTTGCAGGAAGAAAAAAAGATGAAGATCAGTAATACAATCTTTATGGACTTCACAATAATGATTTTAAATTGAAATTTGCTCCTACTCAAAACTCAATTCCATAACTATTCTTCAATCCCTCCATCCTTTCCAAATTCCTCTCCACAAACTTCCTATGCGCCTCACTATCCGGATTTCTCGGCCGGTGGTTTAATGCCAGCAAAACTTCTTCAATCTGCTGCAAAAGGTTTCGGGTCTGGTTATCAAAAAAGGTATTGCTCAAACTTTCCCAAACATAATCAATAGCCTGTTGGTTGGGGTGCAGCATGTCGTCAGCAAAAAAGCGGTAATCGCGCAAATCATCCATTACTAATTCGTAAGCAGGGAAATAATACAACTCCGGGTTGCTTTGTTGTAAGGTATGAATAGCTGTAAACAAATGCGATTTACTTACCGAATTTTCATAAACACCAAACGCAAAATAGCGCACCGGGCTAACCGTTAAAACAATTTTAACTTTTGGGTTTAGATATTTCAATTTGTCAAACGAAGTTTGCAATACCGATGCAATTTCATCCGGCCTCATTAGTTCCTGTTCAAACAGATTACCCGGTAATTTGTGGCAGTTAGAAACCACTGTACCTGTCTCTTTCCACTTAAATACATGTGCAGTTCCAAAGGTTAAAAACAGCACAGTGGCCTGTTTTAAATCATCTGCCGCTTTCAGCAGGCTTTCATTCATACCCTTCAAAGTTTCTTCAATTGTGCTTTTTGAAAAGCTACCGTGATGCACTAAAGAGTGGTATTGTTCATTATGCAATATCAACTCACCTGCCGTAAAAGGTGCCGGTGCCATTAATCGCTCAATAGCCTCTGCCATAGAGTTCGGGTTATACTGCTGCCCGAAAGGATTGATATTGATTTTAAACTTATAGTTATCAAACCGCTGACCTATATTTTCTGAAAAGCACGAGCCAATGCTAAAGAGTCTATCTCTATGGGTAATAAGAAATTGAGGTTTAGCTGGTGTAACAACTGTACGGAACGTTTTCATAGCTTAAAATAGAATCGGGAAAATCGCATATCAAAAATCATAAGCCAATCATAAAAATCATAATAAATCAGCGTTCTATTT
>CAISWS010000420.1 GCA_903889265.1 uncultured Bacteroidota bacterium | reverse complement strand
TACCCGTTTCTCTTATGCAAACTGTTTTTACTTATTCAGCAAGAGCAATGCAGCAAATCAAATTACCACCTTGGCTTGACTTGGAAATATTCCTGAATTTTTACAGCACAAGAATAACGGCGACTTAATCAGCAGACCCTAATTACAGCCGACAAAGGTTTTAAATCTATTAGTGAATTGGAGTGTATCTTATTTGAAATGTAAATCTCCTTTGATTCATTGTTATATCAATACCCCAAAATCTTCAACATACTCTCCGCTGTTTGCTCCTCAGCAAAAACCTTGTAAACGAACTCTCCCTTTTTCTTTTCATCCACTAAAATGTGCGGTGGGGACGGAAGCAGGCAATGCTTAATGCCACCATAACCGCTCAGGGTATCCTGGTAAGCACCGGTGTTAAAGAAACCGATATATAGCTTTTCGCCGTGTTTCATATTGGGTAAGTAAACCTGGTTAATGTGGGCATCGCTGTTGTAGTAATCGCCTACATCGCAGGTAATGCCGCCCAGGTTAACGTGTTTGTATTCATCGTCCCACTTATTAACGGGCAGCATAATAAACCGCTGCGACAGGCCCCATATATCAGGCAGGTTATTCATTAACGAACCATCCAGCATATACCAGGTTTCGCGGTCATTCTGGCGCTTTACGCCCAGCACGCTGAAAATAACGCAGCCGCTCTCTCCAACGGTATAGCTACCGAATTCGGTAAAAATATCCGGCTCATCAACGCCCTCATTATTGCAGGTTGTTTTTATCTGGGTAACAATTTCGTTAATCATGTATTCGTAATCAAAATCCGCCGCCAGCGAGTGTTTAATGGGCATTCCCCCACCCAGGTTAATGGCAGTTAGCTCGGGGCAAACCTTTTTAAGGTCGCAATAAACTTCAAGCGCTTTATGAAATTCAGTCCAGTAATAGTTTACATCTTTAATACCGGTATCAATAAAAAAGTGCAACATTTTCAGCTTGTAATTCGGGTTGTTCTGTATTTTCTGCTGATAAAAAGGAACAATATCATTATACCGGATACCCAGACGAGAGGTATAAAACTCATATTTCGGCTCTTCCTCGGCTGCTATGCGCATACCAATATTAATAGGCTCGTTTAGCTTGCTGTATTTTTCCAGCTCATCTAAATTATCCAGTATCGGGATGATGTTTTTATAACCGCTTTTATAGGCTTCAATAATATTATCAATATAGGCCTGGGGTTTAAAGCCGTTGCAGATAATGTAGTTCTCCTTTTTAATTTTCTTCTTCTCCTCCAGCTTCTTTATCAGGTCGAAATCGAACGCAGAAGAAGTTTCCAGGTGAACCTTGTTTTTAAGGGCCTCTTCAAGCACAAAAGCAAAGTGTGAGCTTTTGGTGCAATAGCAGTAATTATAATCGCCCCGGTAGTCGTTGTTGGCAATAGAAGAGTTAAATAACCTGCGGGCCTTCTGTATCTGCTGGCTTATTTTGGGTAGAAAGGTAATGCGCAGCGGGCTGCCATATTTTTCAATAATGTCCATCAACGGCAGGCCATTCCATTGAAGGAAAGACTTTTCAGTTCTGAAATCCTTTTGCGGGAAGTCAAAAGTCTGCTCAATAAGTTCGCGGTATTTCGGGTTCTTTATCATTGTCAGAAAAATTGACTGCGAAGTTATATTTTTAGGCGCTATTAATTTGATTTTTATAATCTGTAAACATACAAGGGAGCGCAGGCATACAATGACACTCGAACAAACATTAAAACAAGCTACCGTTGAAATATTCAACCAGCAATTCAAAGCTGGTATTTCAGCCGATGCCGTAACCATAAACATTACCAACCCCGACCATGAAGGCGACTATACTATTGTAGCTTTTCCATTGGTAAAATTTTCAAAAAAATCACCTGAGCAAACAGCGCAATTACTGGGCGAGCAGTTAAAAGAAAAGGCAGGGGTAATTGCAAAATTCAACGTTATTAAGGGCTTTTTGAACCTTACTCTAACTGATAGCTATTGGCTGGGAAGGTTGAATGAAATTTCGGAAAATAAAAGCTTCGGCACCTTTCCACCCAATGGCCAAAAAGTTGTTTTAGAATACTGTGGCCCCAATACCAACAAGCCCCTGCACATTGGCCACGTAAGGAATATGCTGCTCGGTTTTTCGATGAGTGAAATTTTAAAAGCCACCGGGCACGATGTTACCAAAGTAAATATCTATAACGACCGGGGTATTGCCATTTGTAAAAGCATGGTGGCTTACAAGCGCTACGCCAATGGTACCACGCCGCAATCAACCGGAATTAAAGGCGACCATTTTATGGGCGACTGGTATGTGAAGTTTAACGCGGTAGTAGTTGAAGAAACCAAAGCCATCCCCAACGCACCTGCCGATAAAGACGAGGCGCAAAAGCTAACCCCGATTTTTAAGGAAGCCCAGGAGTTGTTATTGAAATGGGAAGCCGGCGACCCCGAAACGGTTGCCCTCTGGAAAAAAATGAATGATTGGGTTTACGAAGGATTTCAGCAAACATTTAAATTACTCGGTGTAGATTTTCAAAAGGATTATTACGAAAGCGAAACCTACAAACTGGGCCGTGATTTAGTGAATGAAGGCCTGGAGAAAAAGATATTCTACAAAAGGGCCGATGGTGCCGTAGCAGTTGATTTGACACCGGAAGGGCTGGATGAAAAAGTACTACTGCGGGCAGATGGCACATCTATTTACATAACCCAGGATTTAGCCACCGCCAAACTTCGGCACGAGGAGTTTAACATGGATAAAATGGTTTACGTTGTTGCCAACGAGCAGGACTACCATTTTAAAGTGCTGAAACTGACTTTACAAAAACTTGGATATAACTGGGCCGGGGGTATTTATCACCTCAGCTATGCTCTGGTTGAATCGCCCACCGGACGTTTTAAATCGCGTGAAGGAAAAACAGCAGATGCTGATGATTTGATTTCCGAAGTGTTGCGGATTGCGGAGGAAAAAACCAAGGAGCTTGGCAAGATAGAAGGCTTCACAGCGGAAGAAGCCAATGTGCTTTACCGTACTATCGGATTGGGCGCATTGAAGTATTTTGTTTTGCGCGTAAACCCCTACAAAAAAATAATTTTCAATCCTGAAGAGTCCATTGACTTTCATGGGCACACTGGGCCGTTTATACAATATACCAATGCACGTATATCAGCCATTATGCGCAAGGCGGGTGGTTCGGCTACATTAAATAATCTTTCGGGCTATAGCCTAACACCAGTAGAACGCGAATTGATAATACTGATGAGCGAATATGAGAATGTGGTAAAAAGCGCATCCGATAAATACGATCCGTCGGAAGTAGCCAATTACGCCTATAACCTGGCAAGAACGTATAACAAGTTCTACCACGAGTCGCCCATTCTTAGTGCGCCAACCGAAGATGAGAAACAGGTGCGTGTAGCACTTTCAGGCCAAACAGGTGTGGTGCTTAAAAAAGCGATGAATTTGTTGGGCATTGAGGTTCCTGAAAAGATGTAAAATGCAGGGGCGCATAATTATACGCCCCTGTTACAATTTATGCAAACCTCGGGCTAATCACCATATCCTTGGTCCCTAAGGCATAATTATAAAACCCTTCACCTGATTTTACTCCCATATAACCGGCTGCCACCATATTAACCAACAACGGACAAGGGGCATATTTGGGGTTGCCGAATCCATCGTGCAATACTTTTAAAATAGCCAGGCAAACATCTAAACCAATAAAATCTGCCAGTTGCAACGGGCCCATTGGGTGGCTCATGCCCAGCTTCATTACAGTATCAATTTCTTCAACTCCGGCTACACCCTCAAACAAAGTATAAATGGCTTCGTTAATCATAGGCATTAAAATACGATTGGCTACAAAGCCCGGGTAATCATTTACCTCAACCGGTGATTTGCCCAGCTTGTACGAAATATCCATGATTGTTTTCAATACCTCATCGCTGGTGGCGTAGCCTTTTATTACTTCCACCAGTTTCATTACGGGTACCGGGTTCATAAAATGCATGCCTATTACTTTATCGGCACGTTTTGTGACGGCACCTATTTTGGTGATTGAAATGGAAGATGTGTTGGAAGCCAGTATGGTTTCCTTTTTGCATATCTCTTCCAGTTGCTGAAAAATTTTCAGTTTGATATCAACATTCTCTGTAGCGGCCTCTATCACCAAATCATCATCCTTGCACGAATGAAGAGAAGTATTGGTGCTAAGGTTATTCAGCGTTGCAACTTTATCATCCTGGCTGATAGTTCCTTTGGTAACCATCCGGTCAAGATTCCTGGTAATAGTGGCCACAGCCTTTTTCAATGCCTCTTCCGACACATCTACCAGATTAACGGTAAAACCCTTCATGGCAAAAACATGCGCAATACCATTGCCCATAGTGCCTGCTCCTATAACTGAAATTTTTTGCATAATTTATTGGTTGTTCACTTTTTTACTAATCCTGTTTCCCGATTTCAGCCTCAATGTTACAACATAACTTTCAGTTGCTGTATGACTTAGCTTAACCGATTGATTATTTTCCCCTGCGTCGATGTTTTGAACTGTAATTTTGCTACCGTGTGTATTGCTAACCCCCAACTGATCGAAAATATTTTTCTCAAAGTCAATAAGCAATAATTCGTTCGCTTTATCTACGGTGGCTTTAAAGTCTTTACCCGCCTTTATACTTTTCGCTAATGGCTCACAACTGTTCACAGGGCTGCTTTCAGTGGGTCGGGTGGCATCATAAACGGCCAGAGCATATTCACCTTTCTTCAAAGGATAAACTATTACCACACCCACCTTATCCGAGTCGTTATCGCCCTTATCTATGGTAAAATTATTAGCAGGTTTCCAGTCAGCATTCTGGTTAGGCCGGTACATCATTACCATGCTATCCTCATTGGTAATAAAACCAGCATCCAGGTGATCTGCAGGCCCGGCACTATATTCAAAAATGCCAGTGGCTTTAAGCGATTGTTCAAATACCCCGTCAACAGTCCAGTAACGCGAGCTATGCAAGTGCAATCCGTTAATAGGGTGAATCATGGCATCCGCAGGTACCCAGTTGTGCTCAACCCTTATCAGCGATGAATCGTTTACACCCTCAATCTTAATGCTCATCAGCGCCGCACTAAAATCATAATCGCCGCTGTCGCGCAAAACGTGCCAATCTGAAGTAATTGCCTGCGCAAGGTTCTCATTAAAATCAAGGGCAATGTATTCAGGTTTAAAGTCGAGTTCAGTACCATACGTAGTGCATTCGCTACTTACATACACCAACTCGTCTTTTCTTTTCAAATGCTTATCGAAGTAAGAAACCGTTACCGGCACCTGGGTATAAAATTGGGGGGCATGGCCTAACCGCTGGCGGATATTGATAAATACTTCATACTTGCCTTTGACACTCCTGATATATTTATCGCTGATAGAAAAATGCGGATAACCCGGAGCCAGCACCCAATCTTTAAAAAAATCAGTTAAATCCTTCCCCGAGCATTCACTTAAATAATCGCGCAACTCTATAGTGCTTGCAGTATTAAATGCATACTTATCCAAATACCCCTTCACACAATGAAAAAAGAGAGAATCGCTCAGGTAATACCTCAGTGTATTCACAACATCTCCACCCTTCTGGTAAACGGTACTGCCATAGGTTTGTTTGGTGGGCACACCGCTTACAGGCAGATATGCTCCATCACCTACGTGCGCCATCTGCACATCGTTTAAATGAGCCTCACGCCTGTATTGCTTCGCCGAATCCGAACCATAAAGGCCCTCTATAAAAAGACTTTGGCTATAAGTAGCCCAGCCTTCGTTTAGCCACATTTCTGGTGCGCTTGCGCAGGTTACCAGGTTACCAAACCAATGGTGGCTCAACTCGTGCGCCATTGTGGTTTCGCACTCGCGCGCATAGGCATCCAGATAGTATTTCATAAATGCTATATTGGTGGCATGCTCCATAGCACCATCCTGAAAAGGCACCATGCAATAGCCCACGCGCTCCCAGCGGTATGGCCCCCAAAAATGTTCCAGAATATGAAATGCCTGATGCAAATGCTCAAATCGCTTTCTTAATGCGGCCGTGTCCTCATCAGCCACTGCTATTTCAACCGGTATAGCACCATTTATACCACGCATAGTATCGTCGATGGTTTCATAATCTGACACCGCAACCGAAGCAAGGTACGAGGGTATAGTTTCATTCAGTTTCCAATGCCATATTTTGGTAGAATCGCTGGTTTTTACATCAAGCAAAAGGCCATTGCAAAAAGCTTTGTCGCCTGCGCGCGTTGTAATAAAAAACTCATAGTTTGAACGCACCTCAAAATTATCGAAGCACGGAAACCACACCCGGCCATAGTTATGCGGATCAGATATAAAACTTACACCCATATTAAAGGCATAGCGTTCATCCCAATAAAACCCACCAAAATCGCCCGGTTGCACGCCGGGTTTGCCGTGATAATAAACTGAAAGCACTGCCGAATCGCCTTTGTCAATTGTTTTTGCAAATTGAATGTGGAGCAGAGAATCATTATACGTGTACGCTCCGTACCGGCCATTAACCTTCACTGAATCTACTTCCAACCTTAATAAATCCAGATTTATCTGATTTACATTATTTAGCCTGGCTTTTATACCTATAACAGCCTCGCCATGTAAAATGTGCCCTTCAAAATCGCTCAGGTCAATGTTTAACTGGCAGGTGTGTATGTTAATGGTGTCGCCCCGGATGTCAGAGGCATATAGCAGTTGTTCGCAGGTTAGCAATAAGGCAAATAACCAAACCTTCATTGTATGAAATTAAAAAAGGCCTCCACAAATGTGAAGGCCTTTTAAGTCGGGGTACCAGGATTCGAACCTGGGACGCTTTCCATCTCTCAAAGCCTTCAGTTTTTTTAGGGGTTTTTCTCTTTGGTATCACTTTTGGTATCACTTTCATAATAAACGACAGCTTAAATATACAGAGTTTCGCAGTTTGGATGGTAGTGCATTAATCCTAATCATCGAAATCTGTATCTGAGGAATCTTCGACTGTATAAATGTTTATCCCTTTTGGTTTATTTAAAGGGTCATATCCTTCAATTCGCTTTCGCGCCCAGGTAAGCCAGTTTTTTAACTCCTCTGAAATCTCCCCTTTAGAAACAGCATTCGTTTCTATCGTGTCAATATAACTTCTGGCAACTTTGGACTTCTGCCAGCGGTCTGCGTCAACAAGTAATTGACTAAAGTCGGCTTCTTCTTTTTCCCTCTGTTGCTGAATTTCGTGTTCAATACGTAACGTTTCCTGATACTCCGTGTGCCATTTGTCAATTTCTTCCCTTTCCGTCTTTTTCCTCTCACTTTCCCTCACCAACTTGTCAATTATGTTCGAAAGCTGCTCTTCAAGTGTTTGTTTGCCGTCCTTCCAGATGACCTCTCTATAACCTTCGCCCATCCTGAAGGAAAGTATCCCAGTCGGAATTAAATCAGTTCTTTCCCAACTCCCATCGTGCCTGATGACTCTTTTCATCATTTCTTTTAGGCAAATTTTGATTTCTTGTCCATTTACGAGGGCGATGGTGTCATCCTTCTGAAACTTTATTTCATAATTCTTGCCCTTTAAAACTTTGATTAAAGTATCTGCGAAACCAACTGCTCTCGTAACATTTTGAGATGCAACTC
>CAISWS010000419.1 GCA_903889265.1 uncultured Bacteroidota bacterium | reverse complement strand
TTTTTAAAGGTACAATCAGTAAACTTCCTGTTGGCAATAACCTTCTCCTTAAACTCAATTTTTTCAAAAAGCTTTCCTTCATGCACTATGGGTTCTTCCTCTTTCATTTTTATGTTTTCTATGGATGGATTGAGTTTTAGCTTAAAACTACGTACAAACTTAAAATCTTGCCACAAAGGCACTAAGGAATGCAGACTAAATAAACCTCAGTTTTTAGCCTGGCCTTATAGCTCCGTGGCCCTTTGACCTAAAATCGGCAATGGCTTGTATAAATCATTTAACGATTAACCGACCAAAAACGCCGCCTAACCGAATTTTAGAACAACAGAGCGGGGCAAATTGTAATTTCGGATTGTGTTAAGCGGTAAACGGAAAATATTACTGGCATTGCTGCAAATTGCCTTGTGGCTGGTATTTATATCGCTGCCCTATTTTATGGTGCCGCATCAAATGGATGAAGGCAATATAGATGGTTTTATACGGCATGCAATGCCCCATGCTGATATGGCGGCTAACATGTTTATCAGTTCCCTGGCGTTCAACTTTTGCCTTATCGCATTTTTTTACGCTCACCACTATTACATTTTCGACCGCTTTGTTGCCACCAAGCAATACGGAACCTATATACTGGTGCTGGTTTTGTGTTTTGTGGCTATATTTTATGGATCGCATATTTTTAAAAGGTTTGTTTTTGAATCACTGCCTTTTATGATGAGGCCGGTTTCTTTTCGCGAGTTTGTAAGGGCCATCAACTGGTATTTGCTGATACTAGCTGTGGACCTTGGAGTGAAACTTTTGATGCAGCTAAAACAAACAGAGCAACGGGCCCGGGAGGTTGAGAATGCCCAGTTGCGCACTGAGCTTTCATTTTTGCACGCGCAAATCAACCCACATTTCTTGTTCAATTCCCTAAACACGATTTACAGCCTGGCACTTAAAAAATCGGATTCGGCACCTGCCGCTGTATTAAAACTTTCACATTTGCTGAGGTATGTGATTGATGATGCAAACCGTGAGAGCGTTCCGCTGGAACAGGAAGTAAGTTACCTCAATAACTATATCGACCTGCAAAAGTTGCGCAGCACTTCATCGCTGGTTATCAATTTTACCGTTACCGGCAATATCAATTCAACTCAGATAGCACCCTTACTGCTTTTACCTTTTGTGGAAAACGCCTTTAAATACGGTATTAGTAACCAGGAAGTATCGCCAATAGATATTACACTGGAAAAAACCGTTTCAACCCTGGTTTTTTCCGTTCAGAATAAAAAATTTGAACAAGGCGAAAAAGACTCAACAGGGATAGGAATTAATAACGTAAAGCGCAGGCTTCAATTACTGTATCCTGATAAGCATAAGCTGCAAATTGACGACGAGCCCAATACCTATTTTATAAAACTAACCATTCAATTTACATGATAAGCTGTGTAGCCATAGACGACGAACCCTTAGCCCTTGTTGTATTGCAGGATTACATTGGCAAAGTGCCCACCCTTGAACTAAAGCGCAGCTTTACGGACGCCTTTGCGGCCCTGGATTTTCTGAAGCGCGAAGAAGTGTCGCTCCTTTTTCTGGATATAAGAATGCCACAAATAACCGGCATACAATTAATGAAATCGCTGCCGAAACCGCCCCTGGTTATTTTTACAACTGCTTACAGCACTTATGCGGTGGAAGGTTTTAACCTGGACGCCATAGATTTTTTATTAAAGCCTTTTGAATTTGACCGTTTTCTGAAAGCCGTAAACAAAGCATCGGAATACCTGAACTACAAAGAGAAACCATACATCAGCGAAAGTTATGGTTTCATTTTTGTAAAATCTGATTACCAGATAATAAAGATAAACACTGATGACATCAGGTTTATTGAGGGTATGGATGATTATGTGAAGATTTTTACCAATGATAAAATGGTGCTAACCAATATTCCGATGAAGGAAATATTGAAAAAACTGCCTGCCTTGAAATTTGTGCGGGTGCACCGCTCGTTCATTGTGCCGCTTAACCGGATAGAAAGTGTACGTAACAAGCGCATTAAAATTGACGATAAAATTATTCCGGTAGGCGATAGTTATGCAGAAGGTTTTTTTAAAATATTAGGTGAAAAAGGATGAGATTGTACCGATGCGGTAATTTTGTCCGCTGGCAGCCTGTTTGAAATAAATCGGATTAACCTGTTTTAATTTTGCTACAAATAATATCTTCAAACTTTCGTAACAAAACTGAAACCTGAAAATGACGCGTGCAGCCTTGTTTATTTTGCTTGTTATTTCTGTTTTTTTTAATCAACTGACAGCACAAACCATTCATTGCCTTTGGGAGCAAAAGCCCGTTAATATTGACGGCAAACCTGATGAATGGCCCGAGATATTTAACTATTACGACGGCAATACCAAGTTACAGTTTGCGTTTGCCAGTGATACAGGCAATCTTTATGTAGCCCTAAAAATTACAGACGACCCTACACAAATAAGACTTTTTAACGGGGGGCTTGGCATCTGGATAGACCCCAAGGGCAAAAAGAAAGAAACCATGGGGGTTAGCTTTCCGCTCAAAGGCGATGCCGCACCCGGTACCGGGGAAGGAAAGCACAAAAAGCAAAGTGCAGCTATTGAAGAACAGGACCCGAGGGCTCAAAAATCTGATGCCCTGCGCCTTAAACAACATTCTTTCTTAACCCAAACTACCCTGCGGGTAAAAGGTTTCGCTGGGGTGCCTGAGCAAGTTTTGCCACTTAAGAATGATTATGGGATTGATGTGGCCTTCAACTGGGATAGCCTGAATATTCTTACCATAGAATACCGTTTTCCTCTGGCGCTTGTTTTAGGGCATCCGTTTAATGCGGCAGATACATTGAAGCCTATCAGCGTGGCCTTTATAGAGCCAGCGCTTGAAACACCCAAGCTGGTGCAAGGCGAGGAAGATAACAGCATAACCGGTCCTTCCGGAGGGCAAAACAACGGAATGAACCGTGGCATGGGCGGTGGAATGAATGGTGGAGGTATGAACAACGGCATGGGCGGCATGGGTGGAAGGAGTGGTATGGGCGGTAGTGGTGGAGGCCACAGCAGCATGCAACAAATGGACCCGGCCAAACAGGAGCAGAAACTTTGGTCTAAAGTTGTATTGACCCTGGAAAAATTATGACCGGCAATGAGCAAATTATTGCTCAGACAAAAAGCTGGATTACTGAAGTAGTTATTGCGTGCAATTTTTGCCCTTTTGCGGCAAAGGAAGTAAAACAAAATACCATACATTATCAGGTTGAGGAAAGCACAGTTTTAAAGGTATGCATTGATGCTTTTGTACGGGAATGCATTAAGCTTGATAGTGATGAGAAAATTGAAACAACTTTATTGATATTTTCCAACGGTTTTGCGGATTTTAATGATTACCTGAACCTGGTAGCTCTGGCTGAAAAATCGTTGAAAAGAAACGGGTACGAGGGAGTGTACCAGGTAGCAAGCTTTCACCCGCTTTATTGTTTTGCCGGTGCGGAAAACGATGACGCCGCAAATTACACCAACCGTTCGGTTTACCCCATGCTGCACCTGCTGCGCGAAGTTACTATTGAAGCTGCTTTAACCAAATATACCAACCACGAAGAAATACCTCAACGAAATATTGCTTTTGCCCGAGAAAAGGGCATCACTTACATGAAACTCCTACGCGATAGCTGCCTTTAAAAATCATTTTGCGCTGGCACGCTTTAGCCGGTCGTTGATGGCTTTTCCTAAACCTTCATCCGGAAATTTTACCGCGTAAATAATATCAAGGCCGGAAGTATCCAATTTTCGCATTGCGGCAAAAAGATTTTTGGCAGCCTCGTTTAAATCGCCGGCTGGTGAAAGCAATATCTGGGTGCTGTAGTTAAGGCCGGTTACCAACGTGTTGAAACAAATGGTGCCAATGGTTTTATTTTCCGTTTTCGCCAATCCCAGTAATTCCGGGTCATCAAATAACAATGGTACAGATGGTGCATAATGGCTTTTAAGCATGCCCGGTGTTTTAGGATTTGATGCGGTATTAATATTCACTTTTATTTTACCTGTTACACGCTCTATTTCTTCAAGGGCTAATCCTCCAAGGCGGTAAACAATAATATCATCTCCTTCAAAACCCACTATGGTTGATTCTACTCCAACTGTTGTTGCTCCACCATCTAATATGTACGGAATTTTGCCTTGAAGCTGATTGTAAACGTGTGCTGCAGTAGTAGGGCTGATGTAACCAAAAGGGTTAGCGCTGGGGGCTGCAAGCGGAAATGGTAATTCCTTTAATAACTTCAAGGTAAGCGGATGAGCGGGTACTCTGATGGCCACGGTATCAAGCCCCGAGGTAATAATATCCGGTATCAGACTTTTCTTTTTAAGCAGGAGTGTAAGTGCGCCGGGCATAAAACTCCTCATAAGCAGGCGCGCTTTATCCGGGATTTCAGTTACATACTTTTCTATTTCGGAAACGCTATGGGTATGCACAATCAGTGGGTCGAAGTGCGGGCGGTTTTTAACTGAGAATATTTTAAGTGCAACATCTTCGTTCAATGCATTGCCAGCCAAACCGTAAACAGTTTCAGTGGGTATACCTATAACCTCCCCACTTTCGAGGATCGTTTGGGCTACCTGTATGTTGTTGCCAATTATTGTGTTAAAGTGTTGCATTTTGTTGCGGTAAAAATAAGATGGATAGCTGATATTTGCGGATATATTAAAACAACCCATGAAAGTAAAATTACTACTACTGTTTTTGGTGACAATCGGCCTTTGCCCGGCGCAGACTTACCGTGCAAAGATTGTAACCAATTATGGAACTATTATAGTAAAACTATATGATGGGACCCCATTACACCGGGACAACTTTATAAAGTTGTGTAACCAGCATTATTACGATTCGCTTTTATTTCACCGCGTAATATCTCACTTTGTTATTCAGGCTGGTGACCCTTTTTCGAAATATGCCAAAGATTCGGTTTTGCTGGGGGATAGTGACCTTACCTATGTGGTGCCCGCCGAAATTATGCCCGATAGGTATTTTCATAAACGCGGTGCCCTGGGTATGGCCCGGGATGATAACCCACAAAAAGCATCCAGTGCATGCCAGTTTTATATAGTGCAGGGGAAAATTGCCGATGATTCAACATTTATAAAGGCTAAAAAGCGCACGGATGGCTACGAAATTCCGGAAGTGCATAAAAAGGTATACCGAACCATTGGTGGCATTCCGCATCTTGACTCGCGATATACTGTTTTTGGCGAGGTGGTAAAAGGGATGGATGTGGTTGACAAAATTGCGGTGGTAGCTACTGATAAAAACGACCGGCCTAAAAAGGAAGTTCGGATACTGGAGATAAGAATTTTAAAGTGAGCATATGACAACGAAGAAAGCCAAAGAACCGGGCAATGTAAAGTGGATAAAGCGGTTTATTGCAGTGGCGGGAAACATTGCGCCCAATACAACTATTAAAATACTGGTAAAGTTACTTTACACGCCGCGCAAAAGGGATTTGAAGCCATCGCACCTGGAATGTTTGGGCAGGGCAGAGACCTTTAAATTTGAGGTGGATGAATTCCGCAATCCGAAGAAGAAGCTGGAGCTGCAGTGTTATACCTGGGGCAAGGGCGATAAGACTGTTTTACTAGTGCATGGCTGGGATGCCCGGGCTATGGATTTTTATAAAATGATACCGGTGTTGGTAGAAAACGGATACAAAGTTATTGCCTTTGACGGGCCTGGCCATGGCAACTCGGAAGGAGAGCGAAGCAACCTGGTTGATTTTAAAGAACTGATGTATAAAATGATAAAGAAAAAAATTGGTGTCCCTTACGCCATCATCGGCCACTCTATGGGTGGCGGAGCGGCCACTTATCTTTTGATGGACTATGACATTGCGGTAAAAAGGCTGGTAACCATTGCCATACCAACCATTTCAAAAAGGTTTTTTGACAACTTGTTTGAAACCATGAAAGTGCCGGTAAAAATGCAACGGATATTTTTTAATAGCATGGCCGAAGAATTTGGAGAACCCATTGAAAAATACAATTTGATTGAACGCAAAGAGCCGATAAAAGCAGATAAAATATTAATGGTTTATGACGAAGATGAGGATGTGGTCCCTTACTCGGATGTGCGGGATTTTATGGCGAAGCGGCCAGAGATAAAATCTTTAAATATGAGAGGAGTAGGACATTACAGCATTATCAAAAACAAGCAGGTAATTGAAGCGATTGTGCAGTTTTTAAAATAACAAGAGGAAGCCTTTCGACCTCCTCTTGTGTGCCCAGGAAGGGATTCGAACCCCCACACCTTGCGGCTCTCGCACCTGAAACGAGCGCGTCTACCAGTTTCGCCACCTGGGCTTTACCTGTTGAACATCCGGCAACAGCCGGATTTCGCACATCCTTCAGAGAATCCCGCTTTTTACGGGACTGCAAATGTAAATTTTCAGCGGTAATTGTGAAATCCTTTTTTGTTTTCTTTTTAAAGCGGGGCAGAAGGTAAAAAAAGCTTTATGGTTGTTAATGTCGTTCTGTGGCTATGACTAAGTCAATAAGGCCGCCGCCTTTTTATCCAAGAACCAGTATAAATTACCGTTTACGGGGGAGATTAACTGCGCGGGATATTTTTCAGGCTGATAATCTGCCGTTAACACCGTTTGAAGCACTTCGGCTTTGCTATCACCTGCGGCAAGAAAAACCACATTGCGGGCATCGTTTATAAAAGGAGCGGTCATGGTAACCCGAAACATTTTAACTTCATCAACATACAAGGCGCTTACCCATTCTTTTTTCTCATAAATAACTGAAGTGCCGGGGAATAAAGAGGCAGTATGTGCGTTTTCACCAATGCCCAATAATATCAGATCAAACTGCGGCAGACCATGACCGAAAAAAGCCCGCAACGTCTTTTCATAGGCCTTCGCTGCTTCGGTTGCCGGGTCAATATTAACCGGGATAACAAAAATGTTTTCAGCGGGTATATCTACCTTATCAAGCAATAAGGTTTTGGCCACATGGGCATTATTGCGTTCATCGTTTAACGGAACAAACCTCTCATCTCCCCAAAAAACATAAGTGTTTTTCCATGGCATCCGGGCTTTGTAATCGCCGGTTGCCATCAGCCTAAACAGCTTTTCGGGAGTGCTGCCACCTGATAGTGAGATGGAAAACCTCCCAACTGCTGCTATGGCTTCATCCGCCAGTTTAATAATGAACTCGGCAGTTGCGACACTTAGTGTATCGGCATTTTCAAAAACTTCGATTTTATTTTTGGGGTTTGCTTTCATTTTTTATTGGGGGTAAGTTGAGCCAGGTATGTCCGTATTTGGCAATCAATGCTTCCGCTTCTTCAGGCCCTTGTGTGCCGGCCGCATAATTAGGGAAACTAATGGATGGGTTTTCTTCCCACACTTTGATAATAGGGTCAAGGATACTCCAGGCGGCTTCCAACTGGTCGGCGCGCATAAATAAACTGGTATCGCCCAGCATTACATCCAGCAATAAAATTTCATAAGCTTCGGGGGTGCCGGTAGTGTATGTTTCTTTATAATCAAACTGCATTTCAACCGGGTTGAGCACCATTTTTAAACCTGGGCGTTTTGCCTGGAACTGCAAACGAATACCCATAGATGGCTGAATATTCATAACAAGCCTGTTAGGCTGCAAATTGCTGATGGTTTCGTTTTGGAAAGACTGATGCGGAACCGGTTTAAACTGAACTGCTATCAGTGAAGAAGAATCTTTCATCCGCTTACCGGTGCGTAAATAAAAAGGAACATCCTGCCAGCGCCAGTTATCAATAAAGAATTTTACAGCAGCAAAAGTGTCGGTATTAGAATCTTTTGCCACATCCTGCTCATCGCGGTATCCGGGTACTTTCTGGCCTTCTATCCAACCTTCGTCGTACTGGCCACGCACGGCATACCGGTTTACATCGTCAATTTTTATTCTTCTGAGAGCATGTAAAACATCCACCTTTCGGTTGCGTACTTCATCACCATCAAAAGTTACCGGTGGCTCCATAGCTATTAAGCACAATAGCTGCAAAAGGTGGTTTTGAATCATATCACGCAAGGCGCCTGCAGTTTCATAATAACCACCGCGTTTCTCAACTCCCAATTGTTCAGATACTGTTATCTGCACATGATCTATGTAATTTCTGTTCCAGATGGGTTCAAACAAAGCGTTGGCAAAACGGAATGCAAGTATATTTTGCACGGTTTCCTTTCCCAAAAAGTGGTCTATCCGGAATATCTGACCTTCATCAAAAATTTTGCCCAGAGATTCATCCAGCGCACGGGCGCTTTCCAAATCGCGGCCAAAAGGTTTTTCAATTACAATACGGTCGTGTTTCTTATTTGCAGTTAAACCTGCATGACCTATTTTCTCTGAAATCTCTTCAATAAATTCAGGGGCAACGGCCAGGTAGAAAACGTGATTTACGTCGCCTTTCCAATCCTTTTCCAGCAACTTAATCTGCTTACCTATGTTGGTATAGGTGGCATTATCGTTTAAATCCCCTTTTTGATACGTAATGTATTTTGCAAAATGATCCCAGTCGGATTTTACGGCCTTTCCACTTCGCGAAAATTTATCTACTCCTTCGTGTAAATGTTTTCTGAATTCAAGGTCACTCAAATCTTTGCGGCCTAAACCAAGCACAGCAAAGTTTTCAGGCAACCATTTATCAAGGTATAAGTTGTATAACGCAGGTACTAATTTGCGCCATGATAAATCGCCGCTTCCTCCAAAAATAACTATGACGGTGGGGCCCGCTTTTTTTATTGTATCCATAATTATTCAGCTTTTTGATTCCAGTGTGAATGAAAAACTCCCTCTCTGTCGTTGCGCTTGTAAGTATGCGCACCAAAATAATCGCGTTGCGCCTGTAATAAATTGGCCGGCAACCATGCATGTCTGTATGTATCATAATAAGCAAGCGCAGCCATCGTAGCCGGCATTGGTATTCCGGCTTCTGCGGCTAATCCAACTGTTTTTCTGATACCCGCTTGCGCACCCGCAAGTTCAACTGCAATTGCATCACTTAACATCAGGTTTGCAATATCAGGCTGCTGGCTATAGGCGGCGCTTATTGGCTCCAGCAAGGTTGCCCTTATAATGCATCCTCCACGCCAAATCCTGGCTACTTCTGGCAGATTCAAACCGTATTTGTATTCCACCGAAGCGCGCTGCAATAAAGCCATGCCCTGGGCATAGGTAGTTATGGTTGCAAAGTATAAAGCCTGCTCGAGCAATGCAATCAATTCTTTCTTATCGGTTTTGGAAACTCCCTCAGGGCCTTTAAGTTTTTGCTGCGCGGCAACACGAATATCTTTTAAGCCTGATAAATTGCGCGCAGTTACCGCGGCATCAATTACCGGTATCGGGATTTGCAGTGCCATAGCATCTTCCGATGTCCATGCGCCGGTTCCTTTTTGTCCGGCGCTGTCAAGCACCATATCAATCAAGCGGTTACCGGTAAGGTCATCTTTCTGACTAAAAATATCCGCAGTTATGCTGATTAAAAAAGATTGCAGACGGCCTTCGTTCCATGTTTTAAAAACTTCATGCAATTCGTCGTTATTCAGGCCACCGTTTTCTTTCAATAACTGGTAGGCCTCGGAAATTAATTGCATTAAACCATATTCTATACCGTTGTGCACCATCTTAACGTAATGCCCTGCCGAACCGGTCCCTAAGTACGCGACACAGGGCTCGTTGTTATTTACTTTAGCAGAAACGGCTTCCAGCATAGGAGCCACCCTGTCGTAAGCATCTTTATTGCCACCGGGCATTATGCTTGGGCCAAAACGTGCGCCGGATTCACCGCCTGACACCCCAACACCCATAAAGTGCATATTATCTTTTGCCAGTGCGGCAGTACGGATGTCTGTATCGGTGTAATGTGAGTTGCCGCAATCCATGATTAAATCTTCAGGCGACAAAAGCGGTTTTAATTCATTCACAACGGCATCAACTATTTTACCAGCCGGTACCAGCAACATGATAACACGCGGCTGTTTTAGTGAGTCAACAAACTCCTGTGGGCTGCGGGTGCCATGCACATTGCGGGTGCCTTTTTCTTTTTCGAGGTTATCTACCTGTTTGGTGTCCTGGTCGAAACCGGATACACTAAAGCCGTGGTCGGCCATGTTGAAAACAAGATTGCGGCCCATGGTGCCAAGGCCAATCATACCATAATCATATTTCTGTCCGCTCATTGGTGTAAGTTTATTTTAACCCTAATTTTTCGAAATGTTTTTTAGCCGAATCAACGCCTGTATAATGTAAAGAGGGGATACCCATGTTTCGGGCTGATTCGATATAGATGCTGCGGTCATCAATGTAAACCGCGTGCTTATAGGGGGTAAAAGAAATATCGCTGGCCATTTTGTACATCAACGGGTCGGGCTTGCG
Source organism: uncultured Bacteroidota bacterium (assembly GCA_903889265.1). Lineage (GTDB taxonomy): Bacteria > Bacteroidota > Bacteroidia > Chitinophagales > LD1 > Bog-950. The sequence goes on along the minus strand of CAISWS010000419.1, from coordinate 11,631 downwards.
CATACCTATGTAGCAACTGGATACAAAGGCATCAAACAAATCGTGCAGTTTGAAAGTTTTAATCCGGTATTCGTTCAACTCGCGGGCTTCATTGCTAACGGCGATAATTTTAAGGCCGTGTTTCCGCTTCAACTCCGTAAAATATTCAATTGCTCCCGGTAATGCCTTTGATTGTTTGAACATGAAGGCCGTAAAATCCTCCTTTGAAAACTTTCTTTTTTTATAGAAAACTGCATTGTCGAGGTACTTATCAAAGGTCATTCTTCCCAGTTCGTAGGTATCAAAATTCAACTCATGCCGTTCGCTGATATTATCCTTGTCCTCCTGCAGGCCGAAGTGTTCAAATGCCTTTGCACGTGAATCGCGTCCCCATCCGTCGGTTAACAGTACTCCGCCTATATCCAGAAACAAGGTTTTAACCTTTTCTTTTTTCATACTAATCAGTTTTTAGTTGCACCGGTTTTTAGTGCGAAAGCTTTAAGTTCGTTTAAACCTTTATCAATATCACTTCCCAAATCAATGTATATCACCCGACGCTGTTTATTATTTAATGAACGGAAATCACCCAATGCCTGAGCCTGGTGTAAAGTAGCAAAATCATATTTCTCACCTGGTATCGGCAAGTTTGCTTTATCCCCACCAATCAGAATAATATATAGCCCTGAGTTAGGCCCGCCCTTATGTAACTGACCCGTAGAATGTAAATAGCGCGGGCCATTAAGCAGGGTAGTGGCAACTTTCAGCGTATCGCGTAAATGAATGCGAATGGTTTGCAAAGTTTCCATCCTTGAGTCATTCAACAACAAATAAGGAAGAATGGCAACATAATCATGTTGTGTGGCAAGCGCTGCAAAACTATTCATTAGTTCACTTAGCGTTTTGCTTTTTTGTGCGGCTTCAGCGGCCTGCGTTCCAGCGTAAACCGTAACATTTCCGGAGGTTAACGCGGGCTCAGCTTTTTTGAACGAACCATCTTTTAGCCAGTCGTTTAAGATATCATTGGTATTCTTTTTGCCTTCGGCCACGTTTGGTTCATCGAAAGGATTAACGTCTAAAACAACCCCTGCAATTGCCGTGGCAATTTCCCAACGGTAGTATTCGCCGCCCAAAGCATTTTTATCTGGTAATGAAATTCTGATCACCGGATGGCCTGCGGCTTCAAGAGTAGCGACTTTTTTATCTTCAGTCTTATTATCGTCGGATGGCAAATACATGTATACAAAAACACGGTCGCTGCTATAAACATCAGGGGTTCCCGTTTGTTCGCCCTGCACAGGTATCAGGCCACGGCCTTCTTTGCCCGTACTTTCTGCAATCAGTTGCTCCACCCACAAACCGAATGATTTGATGGATGGAGAAAGGAAGAACGTTACTTTATCCCGTCCGTGTTTTTGGCAAATACCCAAAACAGCACCCAAACTAACAGCAGCATTAGCGGCCACCGGAACCTCGGGGTCGCTGCTGCTTTCAATTTGTTTGGCGGCAGTTAAAAGCGCACGAACATCAACCCCCATTAAAGCCATGGGCACTAAACCAAAATCAGATAGTACCGAATAGCGGCCACCAATGTCGCCGGGATTAATAAATACTTTCCTGAATTTATAATCCTCTCCGATTTTTACCAGTGGAGTTCCCGCATCAGTAATGGCTATAAAGCTTTTTCCGGCCTGACCTTTGGCTTTGGCATCTAACAGGTTGTAGAAATATTTGAAGAAACTGAGTGTTTCGGCGGTGTTACCTGATTTACTGGCGGCAATAAACAATGTTTTTTCCAGGTCAATTTGGCTTTCAAGATGCTTGATTGCATCGGGGTCGGTATCATCCAAAACCAGTAGTTCTAAAAAGTCTTTTGCCTTGCCAAATGTATCGCGGGCTACTTCTGAGCATAGGCTACTGCCACCCATGCCCAGCAACACTACATATTTGTAGCCTTCGCTCTGTACCTGTTTTGAAAACTCAGTCAACTCGCTTACTTTTTGTTCAATGTTATCAGGCAAAATCAACCAGCCCAAACGATTGTTGATTGATTTAAGGGCCTCCGGCTCTGACTTCCACAAATAAGCATCGCGGCGGAATAACCTTTTGCCTGCCTGTAGTTCATCTAAAGCAGAAAATATAGCGGCGACTTCGTCTTTTAAACTGCCCACACTTATTTTTTGTAATGGCGCTGCATCGCCTAAAAATTTGGCCCGTTTATCGGAAATGCTGGTTATTAGTTTATTGTAGGGCTCAATAAATTTTTGAATGCCTTCATTTTCCAGTTGTTGTGTTACCTGGGTAATATCAATTCCATGCCTTTTTAGTTCGGCGAATAATCCCTTGGCGTCATCCAATCCGTCCTCAATAGTATTTGCTTTTAACTGGCCATGATCGGCAAAAGCAGCAATGGTTTCATCGGGCAAGGTGTTTACTGTATCCGGGCCTATTAAAGTTTCAACATATTTCACATCGCTTGAGAGTGGGTTTTTGCTACTAGTGCTTGCCCATAATGGACGCTGAACATGTGCACCTTTATCGGCTAGTTTCTGCCATTCAGCACCACTAAAAATCTTCTTAAACTCCTGGTAGGCTAATCTTGCACTTGCTATACCTGCCTTTCCACTTAGTGCACCAGTCCGGTGCTCGGCAATATCTTCGGGCGAAACTGTTATTCTGTGCGATAAAAGCTGGTCTACCGAAACATCAATACGGCTTAAAAAGAAACTGGCAACTGAAATGACTTTATCAACCGGTTTATTTTCGGCAATCCTTCGCTTTATTGCTTTTACGTAAGCCTGGGCAACCTGGACGTAACTTTCAACCGAGAAGAGTAACGTAACGTTGATGCTGATGCCTTCGTAAAGCATTTCTTCAATAGCAATAACTCCCTCTTTAGTGCCAGGTATTTTTATCAGGCAATTGGGGCGGTTAACGGCAGCATATAAACGTCTGGCTTCTGCCATGGTTTGTTCTGTATCACGAGCCAGGTACGGCGATACTTCAAGGCTTACAAAGCCATCGGCACCTTTGCTTTCGGTATGTACAGGTAATAGTATATCGCAACCATCCTGCACATCTTTTATGGTTAGCGCATCATAAATCTGAAAAGGGGTGCTGCCCTTGCCAACCAGCGTTTTTATAGCATCATCGTAATCGCTGCTGCCCGAAATGGCTTTGTTAAAAATGCTTGGGTTGGAAGTAACGCCACGCAGTCCTTGTTTAGAGACCCTTTCCTTCAATTCGCCGCCGGTGATTTTTTTTCTTGAAAGATTATCAAGCCAGTAGCTTTGTCCGTAATTCAATAAATCAATAAGTGTGCTCATAATCAGATATTATTTCATGTTTTTTTCTTCAATTGCTGCAATTTTTCCCAGCCGTCTTTGGTGGCGGGGTAAATGGCTGTAAACCGCTTTCAAATATGTGTGGGCAATTTCAAGGGCCAAATTAATGCCAATTACCCTTTGCCCCATGCACAATATATTAACATCATCATGCTCAACGGATTGATGGGCCGAATAAGTGTCATGACAAACTCCGGCACGGATGCCTTTAAACTTATTCGCGGCAATGCTAACTCCAACAGCGCTTCCGCAAATAAGGATGCCCCGATCGGCTTGTTTATTTAAAAGTGCCAGGGCTACATCGGCTGCATGGTCTGGGTAGTCGTCAGGGGTGGTATTATTGTCGGTACCCATATCGAGAACATCATATCCCGCATCTTTCAAGTCGTTTACAAGCGCTACTTTAAATTCAAAACCGGCATGGTCTGATGCAATTGCTACTTTCATGTTTTTCCTGATTAGATGCTGAATACTAACAGAACACGATAATATTGAATTATGTTCTGGCTAATCAATTAAACGGCGTTATCAAATGTATAAATTACTGCGAAATGTACTCCTCAAACGGAGGAATAAGGCAAGGTATCGTTTACCAATTTTTTTTAGGTGATGGCCCCATTTCAAACACTAGTTGCCCGCCAGCTTCAATATCCTGGTGATGTAAAAACGGACTGTCCAGTTTCTTGCCATTTAAAGTAGCGGATTGAATGTAAAGGTTTAGTGGCGAAACGTTGTGGGCAATAATTTCAAATTTCTTGCCGCGGTGTTCAGGGTCAAAATACAAGGTGGTTTTAGGGAATTTTGGTGTGCCTATGGCATAAACATCGCTACCGGGTGTAACCGGGTAAAATCCCAAACAACTGAAAATGTACCATGCCGACATTTGCCCGCAGTCATCATCCCCATCCATGCCATCCGGGTCGTTGCGATATTTAATAGCCCGGTAGTAGGCTACCAGCCACTGGGTCCTCCAGGCCATACCTGCGTAATCAAACAAAAAGCAATAATGATGGCCGGGCTCGTTGCCGTGTATATACCGCCCGCCCCTGAAATTCTCATTCAGGCGCTTTACAAAAAGGTCTTTACCCATCAGGTTTATAAGGCCGGGTACATCGTGTTGCACAGCAAAAAGGTAGGTCCATTTGCTGCCTTCGGTAAAGCCATCGCCCGGGTTAGGTCCCCATTGGCCGTTGGCCAGTTTGGGTGCCATAAAACCTGTTGTGGCATTATAAACGTTTAAGTAGTTTTTACTGCGTTTCATTAATAAATCATAGCTATCCATTTTTCCAGCGGCCTTAGCAACCTGGGCTACGCAGTAATCATCAAATGCCCCTTCCAGGGTATTGGCCACCGATTCGTTGGTTTTATCAACCGGCACATAGCCCAGTTTCATGTACCAGCTTAAACCTGCGCGAGCCTCATAACCGCTCCATGGTGCACGGTCTGCCCAGCGTTTAAGGCTGTCGCCAACTGGCGGTACCATAGCGTCTTTCATGCAGGCATCATAGGCTTTTTGCAGGTCAATTCCTTTTATGCCTTTTACAATGGCATCCGCTACTACTGCATCGGCATGGGTGGCTATCATGATGCCTGTGTAAGTAGGGTTAGGCCACTTGGGCATATATCCGCCTTCCTGGTACATCTGTATCAATGAATTTACCATACCCGGTACATGTTCAGGTGCCATTAAAATCAGCAATGGATGAAGCGCCCGGTAAGTATCCCATAAGGAATAGTCGTTATAGCTAACCCCGTTATGTATCTTATCATCAAAAGCGCTATAGTAACGCCCATACTCTGAAAACTGCCGTGGAAAAAGCAGCGCATGGTACATGGCAGAATAAAAAATATGCCGTGCATTTTTGTTGCCGCCTTCAATTTCAATGCGGCTTAAATATTCGTTCCACTTTTGGTGGGTTTGCTCTTTTATTTGTTCAAAGTCCGCATCGGCTATTTCTTTTTGCAGGTTCTCCCGCGCCTGTTCAAGGCTTATAAATGAGGTGCCGATGCGCGCGATAACAGTGCGGGTATTTTTTCCAAAAGTAACCCAGGCCCCGCATGCATTGGCCAGTTGAGAGGTGCTGTCTTTTTTTAATACTTCATTTTCCCAGGTCCCCCAGCTGTTAAAAGCCTTGTCGAACTGAATTACAAAATATCCTTTAAAGTTGGGCAGGGGAGGACCGAGGCTTGAAGATTGGCGGTCGCTGTTCCAGCCAATTACTTCATGTTTGGAGGTGTCAATTTTTATCCAACCGTTAAAATCAGGTAGCTGGCTTGCTTCTATTAAAACGTTGGGAGTTTGTTTTTTTGCAAAGTCAAATTTTAGCATGCCACAGCGCTCAGTGGCGGTCATTTCAACATGTATATTTTGCAGGCTTGGCTCTGTCATGCCGACGGCATAATAGTAAGGCTTGCTTACCTCGTGAAAATGATTGTATAAAGCTTTTTGTTTTAGTGATTTTTCAGTTACAGCACCGGTTGTAGGTTTTAAGGTAACAAAGCCATAATCGCCCATCCACATAGCCGGCTTATGCGATGCCCTGAATCCAATTATATGCATATCGTAATAATTGTAATTGCCGTTAGCAATGTGGCTGGGACGGGTACAGGCCGTCCAGTGCGTCATGCCAAATGGCGGAGTTACAAAAGGGGTTGTGCGCCCGTAAAACCAGATTCCTTTGGTACCGATTAAGGGGTTGGTATAAATAGTCAGGTCTTTACTATCCTGACCGGTTAATGTCTTTGCCGGAAAAAAAAAGCAGGTAAAAACCAGCAAAGCAATAAATAAGCGGGGCGAATGATTCATGCAGAATTATTGATGATTTGGGAACAGTAAACTTATTTTTACGCCATACCCTTTTTGAGGGTTATTGTATGTAATGGCGTGTAATTTACCCTTAGCTGTATGAATAAACAAATCTATTACCTGCCTAAACCTCCGCTGTTTAATTTCAGCGAGTGCCTTTGGTTTTTGGACAGAAAATTTGATGAATGCCTTTACCGTGTAAATAAAAGTGAGGTAGTTAAAGCCATTCTGATAAACGGTGAGGCTTTTTTATTCAATATTTCGGAGAATGAAACAGACCTTGTGATAAAGGTATTACTTGGTAAGCCCGATGCCCAAAAGCAGACCTCCATAATCAGCTATGTTGAAGATTGGTTTGATTTGAATGCTGATCTTCAGCCGTTTTATAAGCAGCTGGGGGCCAACAAACGCCTGGATTATATGTGCGATGAATTTAACGGGCTAAGACTGATAGGTATACCCGACCTTTTTGAAGCACTTTGCTGGAGCATTATCGGTCAACAAATCAACCTGACATTTGCCTATAAACTGAAACGCCGCATGGTTGAGGCTTACGGCCAGCAATTGATTTACGAGGGCTTTACCTACCATCTGTTTCCCGAGGCTGAAAGGTTGGCTCGGGTAACAGTTCCGGAACTCCGGGCCATGCAGTTTTCTGATAAAAAGGCCGAGTATGTTATTACTGTGGCCAAAGCCTTTGCAAACGGGCAATTAAGTAAAGAAAAATTAAAAGCTCTACCTGATTTGGAATCTAAACAGAAAGCCCTTACCAGCCTGAAAGGCATTGGTATCTGGACGGCGAATTATGCTTTGATGAAATCGCTGCGTGAACCTGCCAGTATACCTCATGGGGATGTTGGTTTATTAAATGCGTTGGAAAGCCACGGCATTATTCAACTGCGTAGTGAAACCGAGAAGATAGCGCTTGTTTAAAAAGTTTAAGGGGTGGGAGAGTTACCTGGTATTTTATCTTTGGAGAAGCCTGGCTAAAAAGTAACCTGGCTATTTAATTACTCTGAAAGTAATATTAATGCGGGGACCAGTATTCTTGCTGGTTTTGGGTATCTGATGTTCCCAGTAATGTTGGGTTTGGCCGGACATTAGCAAAAAGCTGCCATTGGTAAGTTCCATCGTTCGCAGCTCTTTTTTGTTTTGGTAATTCCGCAGTTTGAAGGTTCTGGCACCTCCAAAACTTACTGAGCCAATTACAGGGTTTATGCCAAGTTCTTTTTCATTATCCCGGTGCCAGCCCATACTGTCTTTCCCATCGCGGTACAGGTTAAGTAATGCGCTGGTGAAATTAACTCCTGCAACAGGTTCAATTTTTTCTTTTATTGCCAGCAAGGCGGGTGTAAAAGGTATTGGCTGCATGGTAATGCCTGAGTAGGTATAAGGTTTATTGCCGTACCACGCTGTTAAGCGCGGCTGCATCACTTCTTTACCAAATATTTTAATGGGTTCCTGTTTCCATTCAATACCATTAAGTAGTTCATGGTAATAAACATGGCATTCAGCAGGTGAAAAGAATTGCGGAAATAAAAATGCTTCACCCTGGTAGGGCAACCGGTTTTTATCTTCGTCAAATAAATGGGTTTGCATAAGTAATTTCAAACCGAACATAACACAATGCCTGTTGTTATGTCCGGTTTATTTTCTTTTGCATCATAAAGTTATCTTCGCTCCGGAAAAATGCCTGAAGCTCAAAAAATATTTGCCCTGCGGTTGCATCCCGGAGCCGACCTTAAAAAAGGCCTGGCTGATTTTGTAGCTGACCAAAATATAAAGGCAGGTTATATTATAACCGCAGTAGGTAGCCTTACCGCATGTTGTTTGCGATATGCAGGGCAAAGTGCCGGTGTAAGCACCCAGGGTCAATTTGAAATACTTTCCCTTTCCGGTACGCTTTCCGTTGACGGCCTTCACCTGCATATTTCCCTGGCTGATGAAAGTGGTAAAACAATTGGTGGCCATTTACTGGATGGCAATATCATTTATACCACCGCAGAAATTGTAATTGGCGAAGCCAACAACCTGCTATTTAGACGTGCCGCTGACCCCGAGACAGGTTATTCAGAACTGGTGATTCAAGGCTGCTAATAGCCAGGAGTACCAGAGCAATATGACTGAGCATATATAATTTACTTATTTTTAGTTTATATACACATTCTTGTTGGTACAGGATAATTTTGCCTAAAAACACTATATTGCGCGCCATGCTACGATACAAAGCCGACAGGCGCACGTTACTTGCAGTTACGCTATATTTTATTGCGGCCATTACACCCTGGTTCTTATGGCCCAACCTTAATAACTGGGAAATTGCTGCCTTTGTGGTAGCTAATGCCTTTTTATCTTTTACCTGCGCAGTTATAGTGCACAATACCATTCATGCCCCTATTTTTAAAAAGAAGGAGATGAATAAGATTTTTCAGCTGGTGTTGTCGTTTTCTTACGGGCACTCTACCAGCGCCTTTGTGCCCGGCCATAATTTCAGTCATCATAAATACACACAAAGTAGCAAAGACGCTATGCGTACTTCCAAAGCCCGTTTTAAGCTCAATATCTTAAATCAGCTTTTCTTTTTCTTTATTATGAGCGGCGATATTATTAAAGGCGAAGTAAGGTTTGCCCTTAAAATGCGCAAACAGCGCCCTGAATGGTTCAGGCAATACCTGCTGGAGATGGGATTGGTTTTTGGCTTTAAAATTGCCTTGTTATTTATTAACTGGAAATGCGCTGTGCTCTTTGTGTTGATACCCCACCAGTATGCTGCATGGGGCATTGTTGGTACTAACTATTTTCAGCATGACGGGACTGATGAGGATCACCATTACAACCACAGCCGCAATTTTTCAAGTCCTTTACTCAACTTCTTTTTATTTAATAATGGTTTTCATGGGGCTCACCATAACAAACCTAACCTGCATTGGAGTTTGTTGCCAGAATATCATGAAAAGCACATCAGGCCTTATGTGCATCCCGAACTTGACCTTGTGTCATTACCAGCTTATCTTTTCAAAACGCATATTTACCCGGCAAAGCGTGTGGATTTTAAGGGCCAGTTAATAGTACTTGCGCCAGAGGTAAAGGACGAAGATTGGGTAGCTGAGGTAAATGTGGGCCAACATACCACAGATATGGCCGGAGCCTTATAAAAGTACCTCCTAATTATTAGCAATTTTACATGTCCAAGCGGTCATCCGGGACGAGGCAAAGAGCAAAGGGAAAAGTATATTTGAAGGCCACAAAGAATATAACCTGGGTAATCTTTGTGGCCTTCAAATTTATGTATCCCTAAAAAACTTTTCAGAAAAATTGCAGGTTACCCAAACTTGGCGTTAAGGTTCCGATGGTAAGATTTGAGCATGCAACTGAATCAACGATACCGAAACTTAAAGTATCTGTACCGCTGCCCGGAGGGCCCAGGGCAATGAAATTATTTTCCTGGAAAAACCATAATTGATTATTGTTTTGGAAATACTGCACAAAAAACGAACCATCCACATGCAGGCCGGTTAAATTTACAATAGTTAAATAATTGTTGCAACCTCCACCGGTTGTTTTGCCTTCAGATAGGCAACCATTACCTGAAACGTTAGAACTGGTGCTTACTACTATAAACTCTATGGCCGGCGCATTAGGGTTTTGCGAGTTATTCGGGCTGTTAAAGGAATAGGTAGCAGTGTCAGCATTATACGTACCGCTGCAATACAAACAAGTTCCATTTTCAAGGCTAGCCTTTGAATCGTAATTGATTGCCTTTTTATCTTTGCAGCCCTCTTTGCACGATTGTATAGCCAGACCAGTAAATAGTAAAAACACGATAATCAGTTGGCGCATCAATTTTTATTTGAAAGGATCAGCAAATTTAGGATCAGATACAAAACTGTTGTCGGTAAGGGTATTTAAAAACGCCACCAGGTCAGATTTTTGCTGGGAAGTCATATTCATTCTTACCGGAGCACCACCGGTTGTTCCTCCAGTACCATTAAAAAACGCCTGCGTTAACCTGAAATCCAGATTAGGATTAGCCGCAATGCCTGAGTTGTAATGCTCAACCACCTGTTCAAGCGTTGAAAACCTTCCATCGTGCATGTATGGTGCAGTAAGAGAGACGTTGCGTAACGAAGGTATTTTAAAAGCACCGTTATCGCTGCTGGCGCCGGTTACATCCATCAGTCCCGGATCGGGAAATCCTGCATCCAGCCCCCCATTAGCCCAATCATTGCCTGATGGCATGTTGTGATCCATACCCATGCCGCCGTTGTCAAGATTGTTACCCCCATGGCAGCTGTTACATTTCATGGCCCTGAAAGTGGCTTCCCCGTTTAATTCCTGGGGTGTAAAGTTTGGAAATCCTGAGGCTGCACCCTGGTCAAATCTGGTATTGAAAGTGTGCATGGAACGCATAAACTGTGCCAGAGCTTCGGAAATGCCCTGTTTGGTAATCTCAGGCGAGCCGAAGGCTGCGTTAAACAAAGCAGGATAGTAAGAAGCTGATGATAGTTTTTTTACCAGGTTATCCAGGTTTTCCATCCCCATTTCTTTATGATTCTGAACCGGCATGATGGTTTGTGCTTCCAGTGTATTTACACGTCCATCCCAGAAAAAGTTGGCGTTCATATTTTCGTTGGCCAAAGCAATTGCGTTGCGTGTGCCTTTCTGGCCTTCATAACCCAGGCTAACCGGAACATTATCGCCGAATCCACTTTGCTGTTTATGGCAGCTGCCACAACTGATGGAGTTGTTGAGCGAAAACATGGTTTCATAAAATAATACCCTGCCTAAAGTGGCGCCCGCATCGGTAGTTGGATTACTTGGTGGCGTATTATCAAGCCCCGAAGAATCAAGAGGGTTACCGTTTACGTAAGGATTTCCTGGCGGGATAATGGCAATCAGCGATTGCACCGCATAATGGAAGGGGGTTGCGGGTAGTTTAGGTTCTCTTTTTGCCAGGTGGTCGGTTTTTACGCACGATCCTATAGCTAAAACAAGAACTCCCATCAACAGCAGGATTAAATGTTTGTTTTTCATAGATCAGTTTTACAGGTGTTAATTAATTATATTCTGATTATTAAATCTTAATGTAAAAAAATAAAGAAGTAGGTATAATAAACTTCAGGTCATTTTCCCGGGCACCCGTAGTTGAATTCGTTTCCGGAAAGTTAACGGAGGTTACCCCCTGGCTTGAAAATACATACTGATAATAAAAGGCGGTTTCTGTAAATAAGCCTACACGGTCGTTGATGGCGTACTGTATTCCCAGCGATGGCCCTAACCCGACGGAATATGATTTATTACTGGTTGTAACAATATCAGTAACTGTATTATCCCTTAAAAGGCTGGTGGTTATGGTTGATACCAAATCGGCCCCAACAAAAAACGACCAGTGTTTGGCCACCTTTTTCTGATAAATATATCCTAACCTTAAACTGAAAGAGGTATTATTGTTAATCTGCACCTGGCTTGAATCAAGAAAGCTTTTCTTTTGGCTGAAACTACCGC
>CAISWS010000418.1 GCA_903889265.1 uncultured Bacteroidota bacterium | reverse complement strand
CGTCCGTTAATGCCACGCTGCCATTAAAGTTATCCAAAACCATCAGAAATAAGCTGCCTGCCTTTGATACGCATGAAGAACTATGCAAAAAAATATATGGAAGTTTTGAAAAGAGCGCCAAACAGAATTTTAACCAGTTAGCCTCATACACACTGCGGCTATCAAACGTACTGGCTCAAAATTATCCGGATTACCTCCATCATAACATCTTTAAGATGCAGCGCCTGGTAAATGAGGGTCAGGGAGAGGAAGCTAATTTTATGGCAGATGTCCTGCTTGAAATTGCTGAAAGGACGGATGATTTTCAATGCCAGATATTTGTGCTTAATTTTTTAAGCCAGCAGGCTTTTATAAAAAAGGATAATGCCACCGGGCTTAAACTGGATGCCCGGTTGATGGAAGCGTTAAACAAGGAGAAAATATTTACGGAAATACAATTGTACACCCGTAAAATTCTTGCTGAAGGACAATTAGATAAGGCAGATATTGAAAAGGCCAAAGAATATCTGCTTGGTTTTGCAAACAATAATTCCGCCGCTATCCGCATTTTAACCAGGCATTCGTACCTCCTTATTTTATATCAATTCGACTTGCAGGCTTTTGAACAAACTGTAGTTGGCGAAATAATAGAACAACTGGAAAAGGATCTTTATAACCAGGGGCATGTGGTTTTTCCGTACTTGCTTGATTTAAGGAGTAGCCTGTTTTTCATGAAACTGAATTCCACCTTAACGGATTTGAATTCGAAGGAAAGCGAGCGGGAATTTGAAGCGTTGGCACAGCATTATAAAGCTATTAAGTATTGGAAGACGTTTGTGAATATGGGCCAGTTATATCTTATTACCATTCAATGTACCCGTCTGTATGGCAAATATGAGGGCTGTATTTACCGGCCCGGTTATCCGGATGGGTTAAGCGAAGCCGATGAAAAATTAATAAAAGATTACCTGTCAAAATGCAGGGCCTTTTTGCAGGCCAATGCTGATAGTACCCAATACGAATATGAACTGTTAAGCTACCACATTGTGTATGGCGCTTTACTGATTATATCCGGTGGCAAAAACATAAAGGCCGGTATTGGAGAACTTGAATCTGTGTTGGTAAATTATCAGCAGGTTAGCCTGAACACCGAAACTGATAGTATTTTTATGTGCCTGATGCTGGGTTATTTTTTGCTAAAAGATTACGCCCAATGTGCCAAAACATTTACCCGGTACACAAAAAGTATAAAGGGCAAACCCGGGTTTGAGGATAACGACCTGCGGGTGCATGCATACTACTATTTGTCGCAGTGGCTTAGTACCCAAAGCAGGCAATATGCCATTAAATTGCATTCGGTTTGTGATGCAGCTAAACAGAACTCCGCCGGTAAAGCAATCACCGAAATGGCAGCGTATTTTAAGGTGCCGGCATGAGCCCACAAGGTATTGATATGGCAGTAATATTTCCTAAACAGGCTTTATTACTGCAAGGATTTCGCCAATATGGCTTTCGTTAAAAGGCTTGTCGAAATAACCTTTAACACAGCTATAACTGAAAGCTTTTTTGCGGTCCTCCTCCTGGTTCGACGAAGTAAGGATAAAAACCTTAGTGTGTTTGCTGCATTTATTTTGATGTTCAAACTCGTCTAAAAATTCGAAACCGTCCATAACCGGCATATTAATATCCAGTAATATAACATCGGGGCATTTATCTTCAGCATTTGTGGCATCCAGGGCAGCTTTGCCATCTAAACATTCTTCAATTACGCAATTTATACCATTAGCATTAAGTATAATGCGGTTAAGAAAGTTAAACGCTGAATCATCATCAACAAGCAGCATTTTTTGCAATTCCATCAGGCTAAGATATTTTTATTAAGGTCTATTACAAAACGGGTTCCTTTTCCGGGCTCACTTTGTATCTCAATATTACCGTTGTATTCATCTACAATCGATTTAACCATGTGCAGCCCCACTCCTGAACCTTCCACATGGGCGTGGAACCGTTTAAATATGCCAAATAACTTGGCCTTGTTCTTTTCAGCATCAAAGCCAAGGCCATTATCTTCAACAATAAACCGGTAAGCATTCTCATTTGTTTTCAGTGCGGTTAGTTTAACGCGCAATGGCCGTTTAGGGTCCCGATATTTAATTGCATTGTTCAAAAGGTTATAAAGAATTCCTTTCAGGTAAACGTAGTTAAAGCTTGTTTTAGCCAGGTCGTCCAAATCTGCCTCAACTAAGGCATTTGCAGCTTTAATTTCATGCAGCAATCCGTCCAATACATCATCCAGAATATTTTGTAAAGGTCGCGCTTTACCTGGGCCGTACTCTTTTGTTAACAGGTTTTTTCGGAGTTTAAGAATATCATTCAGCGAATGGTTGGTTTGTTGCATTTTCCTTATGCTGTTTGTAAGCATGCCCAGTATTTGCTGGTGTTCATCTTTAACGGCATTGCTTGTTTTCATCAGGTTGGTTAAACCTGCTATAGTAATAATGGGGGCTTTTATATCGTGCGCACTGATATAGGCAAACTGCTCAAGGTATTTATTATTTGTTTCCAGGCGCTTTAAAGCCTGTTTTAGCTCTTCATTTACCCGTAATGGGGTTAGGTCGGTATAAATGGCCATAAACACCGTTTCACCGCCATAAGCGTGTTCCATTTTTTTAATAGTAACCAATACATTAACCGTTTTACCGCTGCTTTTATTGGTTATCTGAATTTCGTTCCGGTAAAAGCCGGTTTGCCACAATTGCGCCAGCGAATTCTCAAATATTTCTCCCGAAGGAAGTGAGAAGGTAATAAAGTCGTTCAGGTTTTTTCCTACAACATCCTCATGTTTAAGGCCGAACATTTTTTCAGCACCGGCATTAATATCGGCAAACTTCATTCCTTTTGAATAAAAGACAATCCCATCAGGCAGCATATTTATCAAAGCGGCCTGTTGCTCAATGTAATCGCGCGTTCTTTTCTGCTCGTCAATATCAATAATTGAGCCTACCATTCGTACCGGCACTCCCTCAGCATTGCGGCTTACCTGTCCTGTACCCAGAAACCATTTATACGCACCGCTTTTGGTTTTAAGCCTGGCTTCAATCTCAAATCTCGACTGGTTTTTAAAATGGGCATCCAGCTTTTTAGCAATGCGTTTAAAATCATCGGGGTGCATAATATCACGGAAAGTTTTTGCTGAAGCGGGTATTTCGTTATTGTTGTATCCCAGTAATTCATAAAATCGGGCACTCCACCATTCCTTGTCGGCACCCATATCTTCCCAGTCCCAAATACCTGCTGAGGTTCCCTCTGTGGCCAGTAGCAAACGTTCTTCTGCTATCCTCAGGGTATCGTTTTTAAGTTTTAATTCCGCAACCGCCGATACCCGGGCTATGTCCGCCTTATTCAGCGCAATGGATACATACCAGGTAAGCGAAAAGAAAACAACGATAACACTGATAACAAGCAGTGAGACTCCCAGCTCTACTGCGATAGGGATGTGCCATTGTGCATATAAACGGATAAAGCCGAGTATAATAGGAATAATGATGGATGACGGAATAAGCAGCCTGGCTACCTGACCGGCTATATTGGGTGCGCTGAGAATTATCATAAAGCCCGCTTTATTGTTGTAGGCGAGCAACGAAAAACTCATTAGTAAAAAGCAAATGGCAGTGTGCAGTGCCATTGGATATAACGAAGGCAAACCATAGTACGCACTTACGTGGTATAAATAACCGATAATGGAAAACAGGCTGATAAGCAAAACCAAAACGGAAAGGTAATTTGCGAATTTGCGTGCCCTTAAGCTTTGAAAACTCAGCAGAAAAAGGCTCAGTCCATACAGCGCAAAGCCGAGCGCTGCGTTGGGGGCCATGGCGTTGGGGGTGTTATTGCTTCTGTCGGCCAATAGTTGCTGTTTAAACAGGATGGCATCTACGCCCATATCAACAGGGGTAAATACGGATAGCAGTTTTAGTGTGCCAATTGCAATTATTACTAACGAAAAAAATCGGGCTGTAAGGATGTAAGCGTTTTTGCCCTGGCTAAATGCTATTAAGTAAAAGCAAAGGCCTGATAGAAAGATACACGTTGCACTAACCGGGTTCATTACAACTGAAACAGCTACGGGGCGTTTCAGAAACCCAATATCAAACTGCCAGCCGGCCAATACCAGCAGGGGCAGCAGAATAATCAGAATATTAATAAAATACAAAACACGTTTCATCTGCACAATCAAACTTTATAAGAAAAAATTACCGGCACCCACATAAAATTACATGAGTGGCAATTGCAAATCTTTAAAAAGTGTGGTTTAATCTTCGGGGATTGCAGTGAATATACGGAAAACGGAATAGACTACGAAACTTTGTAAGGAGGCACTGTAACCATAATTTACACGAAGAAGCCCGGACAGGAGGGAGATTGGCGACCCTGCTCTAAAAGGTATTTAAAACGGGATGCTTGCTAATAGCGTATTTATAAATTAAAGAAGTGCGTGCGGTAATGGTTCACCTCACGGCTTACGCGGTTGCTGATGCTACCATCTTCTGTTGTTTTGATTTCAACCTTATTCCGGAGTAATACGGAAAAGCCGGCGGCGAGAGTAAAATACAAACGTTTTATGCTTTCCATACGGGTGGTTTTTCGAATAACGGAAAAAGTAATAATTCAGATGTCGGGTCAATCGTTACAACCCGATATAAATATCACACCGCTTAGCTTATGCCTGGTAGCACAATTCAACAACCGGAACAGAAGCTGCACTAATTCAAATACGTTTGCAGATGGATAATGGTTGCGTTGAACAGAACTATTTGAAAATAATTTCGTTATCTGAACTACGTGCTTTGCGTAACTAAAACGTTGTTAAAAGAGATATGGAAGACCGTGCCCCCTCCCGGGTTATCTTCCACCCATATTTTTCCGCCCATACTATCTACTATTTTTTTACAAATAGCGAGGCCAATGCCCGAGCCGGAATACTTTTTAGCCGTAGGAACGCGCTGAAATATCTGAAACGCCTTTTCGCGTGATTCAACCGGAATACCAATGCCGTTGTCGGCAATGCTTATGCTAAATTCACTACCCTCAACGTGATGTTTAATTTGTATGGCGGGCTCAGCGCTTTCGTTGTACTTTATTCCATTACCAATAATATTTTGAAATAATTGCAGCATTTGGGTTCTGTCGGCTTTGATGACCGGTAGCTCATCGGCAATTTCAAGGCGTGCGCCTTTTTCTTTCATTAAGGTTTCCAGATTCAATTTGATCTCGTTGATAACCGAGGTCAATTCTATTGATTCTGTTTTTGGCTCCGTATCTACCTTGGCTAGGCGTAACATATCCTCAATAAGTTGCTCCATCCGCTTGCTACCGTCAATGGCAAATCCGATAAACTTCTTCTGAGTATCGCTTAAATTGCCCCCAATGCTCTGATCAAGCAGCATGATATAAGAAGATATCATACGCAAAGGTTCGCGCAGGTCGTGGGCAGCAACGTGTGCAAATTGTTTTAGCTCGTTATTCGAAATTTCGAGCTTGTGAAGGTAACGCTGTATTTCTTCGTTTTTCTCTTTCAACAGCGCCGATTCCTTTTCCTTAACCTCCATGCTATGCTGAAAGTTAAGCATGGTCAGCTGTTTTTGAACGGCCTCGTTGCTTATTTGATTTTGTACCTGATGGTACTCTGTAAAATATTCCAGCGCCTGTTCAAAGGCACCATTCTTTTTACATACTTCTACCAAGGTAAACAGGGCATCTTTTATAATGGTTTTTTCGCCCATTTCGCGGCCAAGCAACAGGGCTTTAACCAGGTTGTCATTCGCATTTTTATAGTCGCCCAGCAAATGGTAAGTAGCACCTATGCCGGTATGGGCAATACCCAGGCGCCGCTTGTCGCCCAATTCCTGTCCTATTATTATTGCTTGGCTCTGGTATTTTAATGCCTCCTGATAGTTACCTAAAGCCGCATATACTTTTCCCGTATAGTTGTGCGATGCACAAATAAGTTCCTTTATCCCTGTTTCATTATTGAGCTTTAACGCGGTTAAGTGACTTTCAAGGGCAGCTTCAAAGTTATTTAGTTCGTAATGTATAATGCCGATATTGTAATACGAAGCACCCATTCCCTTCTTCCTGTCAAGCTCTTTACATATGTGCTGAGTTAGCCTGTAATACCTGATAGCATCTTCATAATTACCCAGGTTAGAATTTATATTCCCAATGTAATTATATGATGCAGCCATGCCCAGCTTATCGCCGGTTTCCTCTTCAATTTTAATTGCCCTGAAAAGCTGTTTGGTGCCCTCAAGATGGTTGCTTTGTTTCCAGTGTATACAGCCAACCTGGTTCTAAGCTTCGGAGATGCCAAAACGGTCGCCTATATCTTCTCTTATTTTCAGGGCAAAGTCCAGATTTGTAAGGGCATCTGAATAATTGCCCATGCTATCGTAAATAAGGCCCAGGTAATAGTAAGCAGCGGCCATACCGTATATGTCGGGCATGGCCTCATAAATATCCAGTGCTTTAACTGCCAGTGAAAGGGCCTCCGGTAACCTTCCCAGGCTTTGTAATGCACAGGCCTTTACGTGTAGTGCATCCGCCAAGCCCTTTTTATAGGATATCCTGGTTGCCAGTTCAATAGTCTCCTCACTGATATTTAAAGCACTTTCAAAAAGCGAATAGCCATTTGAAATGACGCCTGACTGAACATTACAATCAATCTGACCACGTATATTTCCAATATTAATATATAGCTGGCGAGCTTGTTTTAAATTGGATTCAGCCATTTTATAATCGGCTTTACGGACGTAATATCTGCCGGAAAGATAAATTATGCGCGCTTGTTCATCGGCGCTTCCGGCGCTAAGCGCCAGTTGCTGAGCCTCCTGCAAATGCTGAAATTCATCGGCCTCGCCCCAGTAAGATGGTTGCTCGCAAAGTTTAAGAAGAACAGGAAGGCGCTCTTTCCCCTTGGCGGGTTGAAGGATTTGTTTTAACGATGATGCTGGACCAGACATAGCTGTAAGTATAAGGTTTGTTCTTTAATACCGTTCGGGAACCAGTATTTTTTTTAGCGTTATAAATTGGTAATATCGTGTCAACAAAATATTATACCGTTCGCCTCATTATGATTGGGAGGGAGTGATCTTCTCAGGCAAAACATGAGGTAGTAACTTTTTTTCATTACCACTAACGCAAAAATATGAAACTTATCCGGCTGTTGCTTTTAATATCGATTTTTACCCAGCCCTTGCGTTCATTTTGCTGGGGAGGAGAGGGGCATAAGCTTATTGGCAATGTAGCATATCATTACCTTAATCCCGGAGTTAAGGACTCATTGAAATTTTATCTGGGTAGCGTCAGCCTGGCCGATGCCGGATTATGGATGGATGAAATGCGGAAGAACCATGAGTACGATTACATGAAGCCATGGCACTACATCAATATCAGACAGGGCGAAAGCTATAAACCGGATACCGGCCAAAACGTGATAAACGAAATAAATAAACGGATCGACCATTTAAAGCACCGCAATTTATGCAGCAAAGAACAGGTTGCCGTAGATATTAAGATACTGGTGCATTTATGCGAAGACCTGCACATGCCCTTACACGCAGGATATGCCAGCGATACCGGGGGCAATGCCATACACATCACTTTTATGGGCAAACCAACCACACTGCACTGGGCCTGGGATAACGATATTATGTTGCAGCAGCACATTACGGTTGATAGCTGCCTGGCATTGCTGGCAATGTTTTCTGAGCAAAGAATAAAGGAAGAAAGAAGGGCTGATATTGTTGGATGGATGAATGAATCGCGTTCGCTGTTACCCAACGTTTATGATTATAAAGGCGATTCGATTGATGTAGCTTACGCAGATAAAAATGCTCCCATTATCAAGCTGCGCCTTGCCTTGGCTGGCCTCAGGCTTTCGGAACTTTTGAACGAACTGTTCAGGGCAAAGACGAATTGACCCGGGCCCGCAATTTGTTTTTGCATCTCCTTTGAGGCCTTTGCGTTTTTGCAGTAAAAATTGTATTGGGTTTGGGGTAGGTACGTAAAAAACCCCGGATAGGGCTACCCAGGGTTTTTTTGGACACACACTAACAAAGGAGAGAATCTTTAATCTACATTATCATGCAGAAATGAATTATTTTTTCTGATTTCAGGGCGACCGATTTCGTTATCACCTACGCTGAAACGCGATACATCGTTTGTTTTAGAGAAATTCTGTTCGGAGTTTACTTCTACACCCTTACGTTTGTAAGCAGGTTCGTTCTCCAACTCATTTACGTTTTGTTTATTGCCAAAACGATAGCTTAAACCCGCCAGAATTTTCTTTCTGTCTTCAAGTTGCTTGTTCAAATCTTCCTGT
>CAISWS010000417.1 GCA_903889265.1 uncultured Bacteroidota bacterium | reverse complement strand
GCTAACAGCCAGGTTACCATTGTTGCAGGCGATAATATCAAATCGCTTGAATTAATGGATATCCAAGGCCGGGTTCTCCTTACTCAAACTGTCGGTGCAAAAACGCTCACTTTGCCCGTTTCCAATTTAGCCAAAGGAGTTTATTTGGTGAATGTCCAGTGTGTAGGTGGTTCGGTGGTTAAGAGGATTGTAGTGGAGTAGAATCTGATTTATGACACAACAATGACAATTATAATGAGGTAAATAATTATATTTATCGACCTATAATTGTTGCTTATGAAAAGGCCGAACTCTCTAAATTCACTTTTATTTGCTTTCGTTGCGCTGTTTAATTCGGCTTTATCTGCTCAAACTATTGAATATCTTAATTCGAATAATATCAATGCCGGAATAGGAAGAGGGGGCAATCTGTTTACCGCTGTAGATTCCCTTTACTCCCTATCTTACGACATGGCAGGGGGGGTAACTTGGGACCAATTTGAGGTCCCAAAGGGCTCAGGCAAAACGGAAATTTTTACTGCGGCATTATGGATGTGCGGACAGGATAGTGCCGGCAATGATTATGGCGCGGCCAATAGATATTTTGATTATGGTGTAGATTATTATGATGGCCCTATTGCCACTACGTATAATGCTAGCTACGATATTTTTTTTCATCGGGTATTTAAAGTTGCCCAAGTACAAATAAGCCACTTTCAAAATTAAGTTTCCCGACAACGAGCTCGCAGGTTGATTCTTCAATTTTATATTGGCCCGGAAAAGGAAATCCTTCGGTATTAACCGATTACCAGGTAAACATAGCTGATAACCTTGCTCCTTTTGTAGACGTTAATCATAATGGTATTTATGAGCCCTTGCTTGGAGATTACCCTTCTATTTCAGGTGATCAAAGTATCTTTTTTGTATTTAATGATTCTCGTGGATTGCACAGTGAAAGCAATGGAACTGCCTTAGGTGTGGAAATAAGAGGAATGGCAATAAGTTTTACAGATACTAATACTTGTGTGGCATCAGAAAGCAGCAAAGCACTTAGCAATACTATTTTTGTTCAGTATCAAATTGAAAATAAATCACAAAGGGATTATCATAATTTCAATTTAGGGCTTTTTACTGACCCTGACATCGGATGTCCGTACAATGATTTTGTTGGTTGTGACAGCATCCGGAGTTTGATGTTTGCTTATAACGCCACGTCTACTGATACTACCTGTAGTAACATACCCGGTTATGATTCATTGCCCATAGCATTAGGAGTTCAATGGCTTAATCAAACTATGAATGTCTTTGGTATCTATACGGGCCAAGGTACTCCTACGGCAGCGCTACCACAGCCTGTTACGAGTGCTCAATATTGTAACCAATTAAACGGGCTTTGGACGGATGGCCCCCCTTTTACATACGGTGGCACTGGTTATTTAGACTCTACCGGCGCTATAACGAAATTTTTATACTCAGGGGATCCTAATGACACAACCCAGTGGTCGGAAGTGCAATGTCACAATTATCCAAGTGACCAAAAAATGTATGGTGCTTCCGGACCCGTTAATTTTAATGCCGGAGAGATAAAGCATTACGATTTTGCTTTTATTACGTCCTATGACATCACTTCAAACCATTTAGCCATAGTAGATACTTTGAAGTTAGCTGCTGATTACATCAGGTCTTTTTACAGCAACTGCCTTTTGCCCGGGCAAGCACTGGGTATATTTAAATTAAATGATGATTATTTTGCCATTTCAATTTACCCCAACCCCGCAAACAACCAGGTTACCATCACCTCCGTTGAGAATATCAAATCACTGGAACTAATGGATATACAAGGCCGCATATTGCTTACTCAAACTGTGGGAGCAAAAATGTCCAGACTGCCGGTTTCTAATCTCGCCAGGGGTGTTTACCTGGTAAATATTCAATGTGATGGCGGAACTGCGGTTAGGAGGATTGTTGTGGAGTAAGAACTTATTTTCTCTGTTCTTTTATCAAACCAAAGGCCCTTTGTACCTGCAAAAATTTTGTGTTGGCCTCCTCTGTGCTAATATGGGCCGCCCGTTTATCAGGATGAAATTTTAATACCATTTTACGGTAAGCAGCCTTTACCTCTTCAAGGGTAGCTTCTTCTTCAATACCCAATATTTTATAAGGATTGTTTTCGCGGATATAGGACTGCTTCAATTCTTTAAAATCCTTGTCTGAAATGCCCAGGTAAGTTGCAATCCGGTTAAGGCAGCGTATCTCTTTGGGGTTTACAAAATCGTCTGCATCGGCTACACCAAATAGAAACTCTGTAATGCTCAATCGCGAATCGTGTGTGGTAAGCATTTTCAATTCTTTACAGGCTATTTTAAGCAGGGGTTCGGTACCCATATCAAGGTGCCCGGTAATTGAACTGATTCTTTGCCTTGCCCCCTGCCCGCCAAATTGCTTTTCAAAAAACTGAACTATGAAATCTTCAGTGCTGCTGGTATAATTTCTGTTGCACCTTATCACTTCTGCAGCCAGTATTAAAATGGCATTTTGAATTTCAATTTCATGCGCAGCCTGTTGCGGGTCTTTTCGCGGCTTTTCAATAACCTGCTCGTCCGATATCAATTTCGAAATGGAGTTAACGAGTTTATTAAATGAAAATTTAGCCATGACGAATGAAGTTTTACCGCAAAGACGCAAAGGGTGCTAAGGAATACAGAATTATTTGGCCATTCTGAAGCAAAGCAGGTTTTATTATTTGCTTTTATTTCTTTGCGTTCTTAGCGGTAAAAAATGTATTTAGGTTTTATTTTTTACTCATCGCAATTACCTCATTCCATTCCTCATCACTAACCGGTTGTACACTTAGCCTTGAAATACGTACCAAGGCCATTTGCGCAAGCTTCTTATTGGCTTTTACCTCTTTTAACGTAACAGGCCTCTTCATATCTTCTACATATTCAAAGTCTACCCACACCCAGCTTTCGGTAGTGGTGGGGTCCTGATAATGTTCTTTATTCACTTTTACTATGCCTACTATAGATGGTTCACCGTTCATACTCTCATAAAAGAATGCCAGTTCCCCTTTTTTCATAACCTTCATAAAATTGCGGGCCGCATAATTATGTACCCCGTCCCAATTAGTTTTCTTTTCCTTCTTCATCCGTTCAAAAGAATAAGTTTCGGGGTCTGATTTTATAAGCCAGTGTGCCATAAAGTAAAATTGATGGGTACTAAGACAATATAGTCAACAGCAAGTTTAGCGAAAAACTGAGCTAACACCAACAGGCTTTTATAAGACCTGTTGTCAGCCCTTTTAATTTATTTTTGCGGGTGATATGACTGGCCTGATAAGAACAGACTCTTTCAACACCGACTTTCATCAGCTTGTAACGCTTTTGGATGCCGACCTCCGTATCCGCGATGGAGAAGAGCACGGTTTTTATGCAGCCTTTAATAAAATTGATAGGCTGGGTAATGTGGTGGTATTTTATATGGATAACCTGCCAGTTGGCTGCGGTGCCTTTAAGTTCTTTGATGATGATTCCGTTGAAATAAAAAGAATGTTCGTATTACCTGAGTACAGGGGAAAAGGAATAGCCCTGCGGGTTTTGGCGGAACTCGAAAATTGGGCTCACGAATTGAACTACAAAGCCTGTGTATTGGAAACGGGGATAAAGCAACCCGAGGCAATTGCGCTGTACCAGAAAGCCGGTTATCAGTTTATTCCTAATTATGGACAATATGCAGGAGTTGAAAACAGTGTATGCATGCGTAAAACTATTTAAACCACCATCTGTTTACTTTCGTATTAATTGCGTTCTATGAATATAAACGTGCCTGAAGTAAAAGTACCCCGGATTGTAATTATTGGATGCGGGTTTGGAGGCATGGAACTGGCCCAGTATTTACACAATGCCGATGTGCAGATAGTGATGCTGGATAAGAATAACTATCACACTTTTCAGCCATTATTATACCAGGTAGCCACGGCGGGGCTTGAGGCAGATTCCATAGCATACCCCATCAGGCAAATATTTAAAGGACAGAAGAACTTTCACTTTCGCATGGGGGAAGTAACGCAAATTATACCATCGGAAAATAAGATTGTTTCCAGCATCGGTGAACTGAGATATGATTACCTTTTAATTGCCACCGGTTCAACCACCAACTTCTTTGGCAATAAGGCTTTTGAAACACAGAGCATGCCCATGAAGAGCGTGACTGAAGCCCTGAATTTACGCAGCCTGATATTGCAGAACTTTGAAAAAGCATTACTTACAACTGATATACATGAACAGGAGGCTTTAATGACTTTTGTGGTAGTAGGCGGTGGCCCCACAGGTGTTGAATTGGCCGGCGCCATATGTGAGTTGAAAAAACACGTGCTGCCCCACGATTATCCTGAACTTGATTTCAGAAAAATGCGGGTGATATTGGTTGAAAACGGGGCGGAGTTATTGCAAAGTATGTGTGCCTCTAACAGGGCCAGGGCGAAGGAATATTTGGAGGAACTGGGCAGTGAGGTATGGTTAAACACCGGATTAGCCAAATATGATGGGATGCTGGCAGAAACCAAAACCGGCAAACAAATACGCACACTTAACCTGGTTTGGACTGCCGGTATAAAAGGCGTTATTCCTGATGGATTAACTTCCGATTGCATCAACCAACGGGGAAGAATATTAATTGATGAATACTGTAAGGTTAAAGGTTACGAAAATATTTTTGCCGTAGGTGATGTAGCTTGTATGAATACGGAAAAATACCCTAACGGGCACCCCCAGGTTGCGCCAGTGGCAATTCAACAGGCTCAATTGATAGGCAGTAATTTTTTAAGGGTAGCAAAAAACAAGGGGCCGCTAAAATTCGATTACTTTGATAAAGGCAGTATGGCCACTGTGGGTCGCAACAAAGCGGTTGTAGAGGTCCGCAGGTTTAATTTTGGCGGTTTTTTAGGCTGGTTTACATGGATGTTCCTGCATCTGATGTTACTTGTTGGCTATCGCAATAAGATCGTTGTATTTATTAACTGGGTTTGGAACTACCTTAATTACAACCGCAACATCCGCCTTATAATCCGCCCGTTTAGCCGTAGTATCAAAACCCAATAATGTCGTTATTCGTTATGCGCAGCTTCATATAACAGGCGCAATCCACGCACCAGTAAACTTGCTATGGCGTAAAACAGCACAATGGGCAGTAGCATCATGCGGTATATTTCCAAATCCCAGATGCTTGTGCCTGATGTATACCTGGCTGATAGCAGCAAAACGGCAAGCAGTAAAATAAACATGTAATAGGAGGGAACCGTGTACCTTAAAAAGCTTGGATGGCTTAAAGAAACTACCGTATTAAGCAGACAGAAAAACACTATGGCAATAAGCGCTGCAAAATATTCAGATGCGTTTGGTATATTCCCTAATTTGCAAATCAGCATACCAATCCAACCTATTGCCAAAGCAATACCCACCTGGATATATGGATTAACCCTGTGGTTTATTAAAGTGAAATTTACATCCTCTAACATAATACAAAGCTAAGGAAAATATGATGAAGCAGGATTGAAGTTGGTCAAGTTGTATAAAGCAAAATGCAGTTAAACTTTTTGAAAAATTTCAATCAACAGTACTCGAATCATCGCAGGTATAACCCTTCGCCTTTTGGGCAGCTATAGCATCATTATATTCTTCTTCGGTGTTATAAGTATTGGCGTAAATGCGGACATAAGAAGTACCGCCTGTTTTTAATTTAGTTTGGCAAAGTGTCCGCTTCTGACATGAGGATACGCCTATAACCATGATAAACGCTACCATCCGGTTCAACTTTCTCATTGTGTATTGGATTTAGCGTAGATGTTTTATTAGCCATACGATAAATTAACGCAACGGAGAAAAAAATATTTGATGGGCCTGATTTGCTTACTGTATCTTAATATCTCCGTGTCCGGAAATATATAGCGAGTCGTTGGCATTGTAAAAGCCATAATACATGCGGTAACTGTTGCCCGATTTAAAAGTACTGATGGTCCTGAAATCGAAGCCTAGGGTTATAGGGCCGCCGCTGAGGCCATAGGCATTATAGTAAATAACATCAAGGGCTGTATTAACGCAAACCAATCTCAGTTTGCATTGGCGTGTAGAATTAATATTCCAGATAAAAAAGCCGTTTGAAGGATTAGGACAAGGCGGATTAATAGCTATAGGCCCGGTAACTGAATCCGTAATAACAATGTTATCGGCAAATGTAAGCAGCACTGTATCCTGCTGGCGGCTGAGAACGCTATTGGTCCATTGCGTGCTGTCTAAAGCCCCGGTAACTTTGCAGGCATCGTTGGTTGCTACATAGGAACTGAAATCTACCACTTGTGTAGTTTCTTTTTTGCACGATGGCAGAAGGGCAATCAGCAAGGCAAATGCAAAGATGGCAAAACTGATTTTTTTCATTACAGTGTTGAATAAGCACTATCTTTTGCAACAGTCTTTTTCTTTACAAACCCGGCGGTGTTTACCGAAAGGGTAAAGGAGTTTAGGGTTTGGCCTTGTGCAAGCGGCTCAAATCCATAACTGAAATCGAACTGGCGTATATGCAGGCCCAAACCAAAGGATATACCGGGCACCGATACTTTAGTAGTAAGCGCAAGTTCCTGTTGGCGCTCGTGGTTATAGGCAACTTCCAACCGCACAACTTTTTTAATGTTGAACTCAACGCCGATAATAACGTGGCTCATTAAATTATCTACTATATAGCTTTTTGGTTTTAGCTGAGATGAGTCTACAAACAACTGGTTCTGCGCATTATCAGCCGGATTGCTATACCGTATGTTCCAGCGATAAAGGTCGTGGAATGTAATGTGGAATTTGAAGGGGACATGTTTAAACCCAAATGCAAGGCCAGCCTGCAGGTCGAATGGAATTGGCTCGGTAACGCCTTTGTTGTAGGGCTTAAATTCGCCCCCCAGGTTTTTGGCAACAATGGCAAAGGTTACATTGTGCGCGGTGTCATTAACCATAGCAGCAAGGTCAGCGGCCATGCCTTCTGAGTTCCATTGTGCCAGTTGCGAGTAAATAAATTTGACGTTGGCCCCGGCCGAGAAAATTTTGCCAAACTGGTAGCTGTAACCCGCATAGGCGTTCATTTCACCTGCCGAAAATTTACCGGTTATATTGCCTTCTACATCGGTTTGGTCAAAATTTCCATAGGCTATATACTGAATGCCGAAACCAAAAGTACCGGGAACCTTAAATTGAGTTACGTAGGAAGCATTGCCAAAGTTGATACCGCCAGGGTAAACAACGCTGCCAAACTGCACGCAATGGTTCATGGCCGGGTTAAGCGCTGCCGGGTTTGATAATTGCACACTGGGATCCTGGTCAACAAGGGTAACGTTGGTTCCGCCTAAAGCAGTAACCCTCGCCGAAGGTGAAAGGGCCAGAAAATCATAGGTGGTGGTTCCTCCTATCTGTGCCTCTGTTACCTGGCACGTCAACAATGCAGCAATAAAAAATAAAATCCGATTCAACCGTTTTTCAATTTTGATGCTAATTAACGGAATGAATCGGATATTATTTCATGAATTCTGATTTATGATTTCTGAATCATGAATGTTGATGGACGTTTATAGGCATTTCAGCATAATAGCCTGGCCAGAGAGCATTACCACTCACAAATCAAAATTCAGAAATCAGCATTCATTAAACCAGTTCTTTCTTCTCTTCCTTCACCATAAATTGGTTCATATCAATGCAATTTCTGGCTTTGTTTTTCATCAGGGCCAGTTCTATTACTTCATCCATTGTTTTAACGTAATGGAACTTCATATTTTTGATATAATCCTGGTTTATCTGTTCCACATCCTTTTGGTTGCGGTCGCACATAATTATTTCCTTCAGTCCTGCGCGCTTGGCGGCCAATATCTTTTCCTTAATTCCACCTACCGGCATTACTTTTCCGCGTAAGGTAATTTCGCCGGTCATAGCAAGGAAAGGTTTAACCCTTCTTTGGCTGAATAAAGATGCCAGCGAGGTAAGTATGGTTATACCTGCACTTGGGCCATCTTTAGGCACGCCTCCGTCAGGAAAGTGCAAATGCACATTTACTTTGCTGAATATATCCGGGTTAATGAAGAACTTATCGGCATTGGCTTTTAAAAAGGTTACGGCGGTGCTGGCAGATTCTTTCATGGTTTCGCCCAGGTTACCGGTAAGGGTAATTGCCCCGGTTCCTTTGCTCAAAGTAGATTCTATAAACAGGATATCTCCACCTACCGGTGTCCATGCAAGTCCTACGGCCACGCCCGGTATATTTTCTTCGGTATAAATGCTCTTATCAAATTTTTCAGGGCCCAGAATTTTGGTTAGTTCATCGTCTTTAACAATGGGGTTAAACTTTTCTTCCATTGCTACTTTTTTGGCCACGTTGCGCATTACGGATGCCAGTTGCCTGTCCAGCTCGCGCACGCCACTCTCTTTGGTATATTCTTCTATCAGGCGCTCCAAAACCTTGTCGCCAAGTTGCACCTGCTTCGGTTTCAGGCCGTGGTTAGCTATTTGCTTAGGCAGCAAATGTTTTTTTGCAATCTCCATTTTCTCCTCCACCGAATAACCTTCAATAGGGATAATTTCCATCCGGTCGCGCAATGCAGGCTGCAGGGTTTGCAGCGAGTTTGCGGTAGCTATAAACAATACTCTGCTTAGGTCGTATTCCAGTTCAAGATAGTTATCGTAGAAAGCGCTGTTCTGCTCAGGGTCTAAAACCTCAAGCAAAGCGCTGCTCGGGTCGCCTTTATAATCGGCACCCACTTTATCTACTTCATCCAAAATAAAAACGGGGTTCGAACTGCCGGCTTTTTTCAAAGATTGAATAATACGTCCCGGCATAGCCCCAATGTATGTTTTGCGGTGTCCGCGTATTTCTGCTTCATCATGCAAACCACCTAACGAGATCCGAACATATTTTCTTCCCAAAGCCCGGGCTATAGAACTTCCCAGAGAGGTTTTACCCACGCCCGGAGGGCCCACCAGGCAAAGGATTGGGCTTTTCATATCCCCCTTCAGCTTTAATACAGCTAAGTATTCAAGTATGCGCTCTTTTATTTTGTCAATGCCGTAGTGGTCTTTATCCAAAACCTTTTTGGCGTGTTTAATATTGAAATTATCCTGCGTATAAATGCCCCAGGGCAAATCAAGTATCAGGTCAACGTAATTTAATACTACCGAATACTCAGCCGCAGCCGGGTTCATTCTCTGAATTTTGTCCAGTTCTTTATTTACCTGCTCTTTGGTTTTTTGGGGCAGGTTCATTTTTGCAGCTTTATCGCGCAGGCGCTGCACGTCTTTGTCAGATGAGTTAATTCCCAATTCATCCTGTATGGTTTTAAGCTGCTGAGACAAGAAGTAATCGCGTTGCTGTTTATCAATTTCCTGCCTAACCTTGCCCTGAATCTGGTTTTTCATTTCCAGCATCTGAATTTCCTTGTTCAGATACTCCATAACTACTTTCAACCTTTCTCGCATATCTGCAATTTCAAGCAGTTTTTGCTTTTCGTTAATGGTGATGTTGAGGTTTGAAGAAATGAAGTGGGTTAAGGTTACTGGGCTAACAATATTCTTTAAAACAATGGCAGCCTCGCTGGGTATCTGCGGGTTCAGTTTTATAATATTGCCTGCCAATTCTTTAATGCTCATCATTGAGGCATCAAATTCCTTATCGTTGATAGGGATTATATCGTTTAAAACCTCAATCCTTGCTTTAATAAATGGCTCTGCCTGTATTAGTTCCTGAGTGCGAAAACGGGTGCGGCCCTGGATGATAGCCGTGGTTGAACCATCTGGCATTTTTATCATCCGCAGTATCTGGGCAATGGTACCTATCGTAAAAATATCTTTAAACTCAGGCTCCTCGATATTTCCGTCAATTTGACCGACTACCCCAATCAGTTTATTCGATTTGTATGCCTCTTTGACAGCCAATATGCTTTTATCCCTTCCTACAGTTATAGGCAAAACCACACCCGGAAACAGCACTGTATTGCGCAAAGGCAGTAAAGGCAAAATATCGGGAATAGCCAGTTTTTTACCGTCCTGACCGTCTTCTTCGGGTAAAATAGGCAAAAATTCAACCTCATCGTCAGATAATGGTTCGTTCATAAATTCCATCATGTTCATGTTCTGTAATTGCTTTTAAAAATAACTCAGGCTCATTAAGGTCAATTGCTGTGCCAATTGCTCATTTGGCACAATTAAGGGGTATCAAATATAACACTTACAGGATGGTTATGATGTGCATTTGTATGGGAAGCAGACGAATGATTCGGAAATCCGCGATATCGGCAAAGGAATTGATTCACTTTTGTGGTAAAGATTAATCCGCCAAAACCAGCACCGGCGCATCAATCTTCAGGCCCAACAGATTTTCTGCTTTGCCCTTGTTAATGGCAACTTCCAGGTAGCCGGAGGCATTAAACAGGCAAACCATTTCGCCCTCGTCAACATCGTTGTATTTTTTGCTTATCTCTTTACTGGTGCCCACATTGGCCAGTACGGAAAAACGCTTATCGCCAATAAACTGGTCGAACATGGCGCGGGTAATATTTACAATTGCGTTTCCGTAGTTATCAATGTTTATAATGGTGCCCCTGATTGATCCTGGCGAGGTAATAGGCTGCATCAACCTGAAATTAATGGTTTCGGTAGTAAGATGCCCAAAGTCAGAAGGCTGAAATTCTTTTACAAGCAGGTTTACCACTTTGCCTATAGCCTCTTCATATAGTAGCGAACTGTTTTCAAGCAGCTCTGCATTCACTTCATAGGTTTGATGAGGCATTTTTTCAAAAGCCAGGGATAGAAACCCATTGTCGAAAGTCAGAAAGTAATGCCCATCCACCACTGCCAGCAACAGTTTATCTTTTCCATCAGTGCTGTTTACATGAATGATATGGATAGTGCCGGCAGGATAATACCTGAACATACTTTTTACAGTAAAAGCGGCCTCCTTAATATCAAAAGGCTTAATAGTGTGGGTAACGTCAACAATATTTACAAATCCGGTGTTAGTAATAATGGCGCCTTTGAGGGCAGCGAGGTAGAAATCGCGTGTGCCCAGGTCAGAGGTTATAGTAATAAGCGCCATAGTTTTTTCTTGCTCAACAAATGTCTGTGAATTGAAGCTATGAAAAAACAATGGTTAGTGGAAAAATATGTGGATAGATATATTTTGCTATACAGTAAAAGCGCTTTAAAAACAATTAAGTTTGTTAGAACTAAATCTAAACGATTTGACAGAACTTACCCTAAATATAGAAGGTGTTGACCCTATAGATTTCTTCGGTGTCAACAATACAAGGTTCAATTTTATCAAAAAAAGCTTTCCAACCCTGCGCATGGTATCGCGTGGTAACACTATCAAAGCCGAAGGCAGTGAAGGTGATATCGCCGTTTTTAAGCACAAAGTGGAACGCATGCTTGACCATATTGAACGCTTTGGCAAGCTAAGCGAGGATAATATTGAAAGTATCCTTGTAAGTAACGAGGATAAGTCGGAGCGAAAAAAGGATAGTAAAGAGCCTAACAACATAATTGTGCATGGCAACAACGGGCTGGTAATACGTGCCCGTACCGAAAACCAGTTGTTGATGGTTAAGGAAAGCGAAAAGAATGATATTCTTTTCGCTATCGGGCCTGCCGGTACCGGTAAAACATATACGGCTGTTGCCCTTGCGGTACGAGCCCTGAAGGAAAAAGCAGTAAGGAAAATAATATTAACGCGCCCGGCAGTGGAAGCCGGCGAAAACCTTGGCTTTTTGCCCGGAGATTTGAAAGAAAAGATAGACCCTTATTTGCGCCCGTTGTACGATGCCCTTGATGATATGATACCTGCCGATAAGCTGAAGTATTATATGGAGAACCGCATTATTGAAGTTGCCCCGCTGGCATTTATGCGAGGAAGAACGCTGGACTATTCATTTATTTTATTGGACGAAGCCCAGAATTGCACCGATATGCAGTTAAAAATGTTTTTAACCCGTATTGGCGCCAATTCAAAATGTGTAATCACCGGCGACCCTACGCAAATTGACCTTCCCCCTAAAGTAAATTCAGGTTTGTTTACCGGACTTAGAATATTATCGCCCATTGAAGGTATTTCAACCATTAAGCTGAATGAAAATGATGTGGTGCGCCACCGGTTGGTAAAAGAAATTATTAAAGCTTACGAAAAACTGAATGCAAGTAAAGAAGGAGATGGAGCAAACAATCAGAGAAACTAATTTCAATTTTGCCGGGCAAACACATGTTTATCACGGAAAAGTAAGAGACGTATATACTATTGGCGATAAACTGGTGGTAATTGCCACCGACCGCATTTCAGCGTTCGACCATATTTTGCCAAAACCGATACCGCAGAAAGGGGCTGTCCTCAATCAAATTGCCGCACACTTTTTAAAAGCAACCCAGGATATTGTTCCTAATTGGTTATTGGCAACGCCTCACCCAAACGTAGCGATTGGCACAAGATGTGAGCCGGTGCGTATTGAAATGGTAATCCGCGGTTACATGGCGGGCCATTCTGCCAGGGAATATAAAGCGGGCAAAAGAGTTTTATGCGGCGTTACTTTACCTGAAGGATTAAAAGAGAACGATGCTTTTCCTACACCCATTATTACCCCATCAACAAAAGCCGTTGAAGGGCATGATGAAGACATTAGCCGTGAAGACATTTTAAAGCGTGGTTTGGTTCCGGAAGCAGTTTACACCCAAATGGAACAATACACCCGTGCCATTTTTGCCCGCGGCCAAAAAATGGCGAACGAAAGGGGATTGATATTGGTTGACACCAAATACGAATTCGGTATTTCAGATGCCAAGGTGATGTTGATTGATGAAATACACACGCCCGACTCTTCACGCTACTTTTACCTGGAAGGATACGAAGAGCGCCAAAAGAACGGCCAACCGCAAAAGCAATTGAGTAAAGAGTTTGTGCGTGAGTGGTTGATGGCAAACGGTTTTCAGGGCAAAGACGGACAGCAAATGCCGGTTATGCCCGATGAATTTGTAGATACCATTACCGACCGGTATATAGAGTTGCACGATATAATAACCGGAAACAAGTTTGTGAAAAATACTTCATCAAATTTGCTTGGCGATATTGAAGCTGCTGTGAAAAGCTATGCGCTATGAGCATTGGGCTTTGAGTTAAGGCTCATAGCGGTTAGCAGCCTATTTTGCCCTCATCTTATTCCCTTTCGCGTCATGTGTAACCTCTGCTAAACCTAGTGCCTCCATCAATGGCGGTATATACATGCCAAAGCGCCCACGTAATCCTTTCTTTAATCCATACCAGCCGCCTACGGGATTCTTTTCTGAACGGCCCCAAGCTTCTACGGTTCCTTCTTTAGCGGGCTTTTGTTCATCTGCACTGCCCAGTTCCATCCAGTCGCCGTGTTTTTTAAGCATTGCATGAAGGTCTGCTAGGCAACGGTAATCGTATAGTAAAACTGTTTTACCAACGGTGCACACCAAAACTTCTTTACCGTCTTTTTCATCTGTATGCATGGTATACTCTGATGATAAGGGAGGCGTTTTTAATACGAGAGGCTTTTCTTTAGTGCCGATTTTATTTTTCATTGTTTGTTTATTTATGCGTTAAAAATATTCTGTGACGAACCTACCAAATTTAATAATTCCTGCTTTGGTGGGGATTCAAGCCCGCTGGCTTTTAGTTGTTCCTGGAAAGATTTGAAAGATGCTAAATCATTCAATATTTTCTGGTCTTCATCGGCATTAAAAAATGCCAGGTGAGTAAAAGTTTTGCCATCGGCGCTTAAACATGCATTGTAGTTAATACCAGCCGCATTCAACTTCTGTAAATCGTCCATAACATTTTTAATATTATTCTGATTTTGTTCGGCGTATTCGGCTTTGGTGGTATAGGTTACCCTTACTATTTTCATTTTTGATTGTTTTTTTGTGAATAAATTATTTCGAATTCGTAATTGTTTCTGATTCCCTTTTCAAATCGGCCGCGAACTTTTCAAACGTTTCGTCAAAAGGAGGAATCATACTGGCGTACATTGGGAACATTAGCCCGCCTATCTTTTCTGTCATAGTAAAGATTAAGTTACCATATCCTTTACTTTCAATGGTGTAAACTCTGTTTCCCTGTCCATCTCCCCATACAAGGCGCTTTCCGGGTACAAATTCTTTTACTGTCAGTTTAAAGGTTCTTTTTGCATCCAGGATGGACTTTAATTTAATTTTTTCTCCATGCGCAATATTCCCTTCAATAGATGTAACAGTTGAGTTCCATCTTGGATAATCGGACGCAGTGGTTAGCAAGGTCCATACAATTGCCGGGTCGGCTTTAATTTCGATGCTTACCGTTGTTTCGCGGTTAAATGTTGATTTTACCGTAGTGGATTTTCCTTTTGGAGCCTGGATTGATGATGCTGACATAGTGATTGATCGTTTAAGGTTTGTTGCCAATTATTCGTCTGATAGTATTTTGACGCATGGCAAAAAAAAAACGATAGGCTAATCGGCAACTTTCTCAGAATATTTTTCCATTACTTGCCTATTATGCTCTAAATGATGTAGTTGTAATTCGGCAGCATTTGATTTGAAAGGGTCTATTTCTTTTAATATCAGCAAGCGCAGGTCTAATAAATGTTCTTTTTTGCCTGAATCGGCTTCCCGCGCCATTTCAATTTTCATTATTTCCTCCTGCGCATTTTGTTTGGGATTGAATATGCCGTTCAGTTCAGAACACTGATGGCAAATCCCTTCTTTATTAATCAAGGCACAACGCCCTTCAAAAATGTCAATCATCTTTGTTCTGCCGGTATGCAGATAATATTTCACCATGGCTTCAGTGGTATTAAGAATGATTACAATTTCCGCAACTTTAAATTCGTAAACTTCTTTTAAAAAGATACAAAGCTGCTGCTCAAGCGGAAGCGATTTTGAAATACAGGTAAAGCAAAATGCTATATGCTCCTTAATTTCGAACTGCCCCTGCGGGGAGGTCATTCTTATATGCATGGCTTCCTCAAAAAATTGCCTGTTTGATAAAGCCGCTGCCTTGGTAATATCAGTTACGTTTTCTACCCACCGTTTTTGTGCCCGTAAATTGTCCTTGGCAAGATTAGAAGCAATGGCAAACAGCCATGTTTTTAATGATGATTCCCCTCTGAAAGTGTATAACTTCTCAACTGCCTTTATGTAAGTATCCTGCACAATATCCTCAGCATCGGCAATGCTGGCCGTAATTCTCAGCAGGTAAGATTTTAGCTGCCCTCTTATTCCTTCAAATTCCTGTGTGAAGAGTTCTATGGTCATTTTTGATAAATTGTTGCAGGTTACTTCGCCTTCTCAAATGTAGGAGAAATCAGTAAGTGTTCAATTTTCTCCCTTTTAACTTCATCAGGAAAGCTATATTTGAACAATGACTATCCTCGGTATTTCTGCCTTTTATCACGACTCCGCCGCTGCTATCATACAGGATGGTAAAATAATTGCCGCCGCACAGGAAGAGCGGTTTACGCGCATAAAACACGATGAGTCATTTCCAATAAACGCTGTTCAGTTTTGTCTTGACTGCGCAGGTTGTAATATCAACGAACTGGACGCTATCGCCTTTTATGATAAGCCCTTACTGAAATTTGAGCGTTTGCTTGAAACCTATTACGGCTTTGCACCCAAAGGGCTTATATCCTTCTTAAAATCAATGCCGGTATGGATTCGTGAAAAAATGTTTTTAAAACGGATTATACATGAAGAGTTGGAGAAAATTAAAGGCTACGATAAAAGCAAGGTAAAATTTCTTTTTCCTGAACATCATCTTAGTCATGCGGCCAGTGCGTTTTATTCTTCACCTTATAACGATGCAGCCATATTAACTATTGATGGGGTAGGGGAGTGGGCTACTGCTTCTATCAGTGCAGGCAGGGGAAATTCAATTGAAATATTGAAAGAGTTGAGGTTTCCGCACTCGTTAGGTTTGCTTTATTCTGCCTTCACTTACTTTCTGGGTTTTAAAGTTAACTCCGGAGAGTATAAACTGATGGGCCTTGCGCCTTATGGTAACCCTGAAGCCGATGAAACGAAAGCGTATATAAAAACCATTAAGGACCAATTAATAAGCATTAAGGACGATGGCTCCATCTGGCTTAACCAGGCTTATTTCAGTTATGCCACCGGTTTAAGAATGGTGGACGATAAAAAATGGGAAAAGCTTTTTGGGTTTAAGAAAAAGGAAGAAGAGGACGAATTACAACAACACCATTGTAACCTGGGATATGCTATACAGCAGGTGACGGAAGAGATAGTATGTAAAATGGCTACCGAAGCGAAGAAGCTGGCTGGCAGTGAATATTTATGCATGGCCGGTGGTGTTGCGCTTAATTGTGTCAGTAATGGCAAACTGCTTCAATCAGGTTTGTTTAAGGATATTTTTATACAACCAGCTGCTGGTGATGCCGGTGGAGCTTTGGGTGCTGCACAGGCGGCCTACTACATTTATTTTAATAAGGAACGTACCGCCTCTGTTGAACGGGACGAAATGCAGGGCTCATACCTTGGTCCCGAATATTCGGACAAGGAAATTGGATTGGAGCTGAAGAAGCTAAAGGGCATTAGTAATTATGTGGAGAGTTTTGAGCAACTGAGCGCGCAAGTAGCTGATTTGATAAACGAAGGCAAAGTAGTTGGTTGGTTTCAGGGCCGTATGGAATTTGGCCCCCGCGCTTTGGGGAACCGGAGCATTCTGGGCGATGCCCGAAACCCTGAGATGCAGAAAAAGCTGAACCTGAAAATTAAATATCGTGAAGGTTTCAGGCCCTTTGCCCCATCGGTAAAAGCGGAGGATTTAAGTGATTATTTTGAGTTAAGCACACCGTCAGCCTACATGCTTATTGTGGCACCCGTTAAACAAAGCCGCAGAAACAAAATACCTGACAATTATTATCAGTTGCCTTTAATGGAGCGGCTTTATACTTTGCGGTCAGACATTCCTGCCGTAACTCATGTTGATTTTTCGGCCCGTGTTCAAACTATTCATCGCCAAACCAATGAGCGGTACTGGAAATTATTGGAAGCTTTTAAAAATAAAACCGGTTATGCATTAATGGTAAACACCAGCTTCAATGTACGCGGCGAACCACCGGTATGTAGCCCGGCAGATGCCTATAAATGTTTTATGCGCACGGAAATGGATTACCTGGTTATAGGAAATTTTCTACTTGGCAAAGCTGAGCAGCCTGAGTGGAAAGAAACGGGCGATTGGCGTAAAGAGTTTAGCCTGGACTAAAAAAACAACCCGCTCTTAATTTCCGAGTTTCCAACAGCGGAAAACTTAGAAATGAAGAGCGGTTGTAGTTCTGATTTATCCTATTATTATTTTACAACAACCTTTGCATTCATTATTCCTGATTCAGTTTTCAGCTGAACAACATACATGCCAGCTGCATAATCTGAAACATCAATTGATAAAGCCTGGCCATTTAAAATACCATTGTGTTCAGCCCTCGACTGTCCTACGGTATTGAAAATTTTAAGCGTATAATCGCCCCGCAATTCGCCGGCATCAATGGTTATATTGTTGCTGGCCGGGTTAGGGTACACCTTAACGGTTTGGCCGGCTATTTCGTTAACTGCCAGGGCAAAACCACTATTAATAACATAAATCAATATTGGGTTCTGGTACGATTGGCCTCCACAATAATACCAGTTAGAAGTGCCTGCAGCTTCTTCTCCTATGGCCAAGATATATTCGCCTTCAGGTGCTGTAATGTTGCTGGTGTTAAAATTTATGTATGGTGGGTTATACACGTCCCCCGCAGGAATTCCGGTAGTTTCCTGGTAGGTACCAATCTGCTC
This sequence comes from uncultured Bacteroidota bacterium, assembly GCA_903889265.1. Classification (GTDB taxonomy): domain Bacteria; phylum Bacteroidota; class Bacteroidia; order Chitinophagales; family LD1; genus Bog-950. The sequence goes on along the minus strand of CAISWS010000417.1, from coordinate 1,748 downwards.
AACAAAATTCCCATACAAGTCCAGCAAAACAGCCTCATAAGCGCCGGTGTAGGTAGCTGTTCCGTTATTTATGAGGTTAACATTAATGGTGGCAGCCTGACCTTGAACTAGCGTTGAAGGTGTTGCTGTTATATTTGAGTAAAGTGATATGTTTGAATTGTATGGGCCGTTAATTGTAACTGTTATCGGATTTGTATAACTGCTGGCTCCAGCCAGGGTCCAGGTATTACCACCCGTGGCGAGGTAATAAATGCCAATTGTATAGGTGCCCGGTACTGTTACTGCGGCGGTTGTGTCATTAAAATAAAGGCCATTTACATAATAATTTCCTGCGCCCAAGGCCGAAGGAGTATTAAAAATACCACCGATATACCTGATAAAATTTCCGTTGGCATCAAACAGGGCGGCGCAAATACTGCCATTAAAGCCCGAACTGCCTGTATTAACTACATTGCAGAATACTGTAAAAGTAGAATCGAAGGCAATCGGATTGGGAGAAACCGTTGTAGCGGCATAAAGGTTAATACCGGAAGTAACCACCGTAACATTAGTAGGTTCAATACCCGTTAACATAGATTCATTCTGATCGAATGTACCATTGGCCTGAGGTCCCGGGTCTAAGGCTTCAATGCTATAGTATCCGTTGTCGGTTCCGCTCCAACCCCAGTTAATGTGAAAATTACCTGCTCCATCCGAACCATACAACACAAAAGTATGTCCTCCATCAGGGCCCGAGCCGGCGTATTGTATCGGCCTGCTACTGTTTAATTCTGTTTGAATTAAATTAATCCAGTCCGCATCGGCATAGTTAGCGCGCTGCAATCCCTGAATGGTATTGGCATTGTACCCAAAGTAAGTAACATAAGCGTCCTGGCAGCTGGCTGGTACTCCGCCAATGTTTAATAGATAGCTGGAACTTTCGTTTGGCCCGTATATCATATCTACTGCCACTCCGCAATCATACATAATGGTTGCTACATCAGTATTCGGACTTGTTACCGAATTTGGCATATTGGCCCAGTTATAGGTAGTTGCACCAAAATTTGCGCTTAAAGTTCCGTAGTTGCTGGTATATGAATTGGTACCGGTCCCTTGTGTGGGAGAACCCCAGTATCTCATTATCTGAGACATGGCTGTGGCGCCACAACCAGTTGGCACGTTGCCACCATAACCATACGGACTGGAAGCATCAGCCGGGCACATCGCATTATAGTAAAGGTCCTGGTCCCAGGTAGTAGTAAGCAGAGGCCCTATCGCCGCACCTGCCTTTAACTGATTGAGTGTGCCCGGCGAGTTATTATAAAGGTTCGTCCATAGACGGGTAATGTTTTCAGCAGTTGAATTGCGGTTAGCTTTAATAAAAGCAATCTTATTGCTGTATTTTTCAAGCCAGCCGGTAATAACCGGTGGTGCATTTTTAATTGAAAATGGCTGATCAGTACTGTAACCCAATACCGGCTTTACCAGGTCGTCGGCTGAGATTATCACGAAACCCTTTTCGCCAGTACTAAATACATAATAAAGCGGCACTCCGGTTGCCACTCCGTTGGTGTTGTCTGAATTCAGGTTTTCATAAACCAGGGTAACCGGGATGGTTTTTCCATGTCTTTGATCATAAAAATTCTGAGCTACCTGTTTGGCATAATCAACGCTGACACTTCAGCTTGCCAACTTCCGCATTGGTGATAAAGACGCCAACAAACGAGCGGATGACATTCTGGATTGTGTAGTCTATGGAATCGCCATAG
>CAISWS010000416.1 GCA_903889265.1 uncultured Bacteroidota bacterium | reverse complement strand
TATGCTTCCAAAGTCAAGAAAGAAAGCCAATGTACTGCTGCCGCTTAATGAACAGCAAGCAGCTATACTCAAATTACTGGAAGTGAAATTTTAGCCTTTATGGCAAAATTTGGCCGCAGGTGTCCCAATGCGGAAAACAGGTGGAAAATTGATTCAGAACTAAAAGGTCAGTATCATTTAATCGCAAATATTCTTTTTTTAAATAAGATAAGGCGTCTATTACGCCATTGGTAGAGTAATCACGATTTTCGGAGAGTAGATAAATCACTTGGTAATAGTTTACGGCTTACAAAGAGTCCATGAGACCTGTTATTTCCGGATATAACCATCTGGAACTGGCAGATGGTATATTTTTAACTCATCTTCAAGAGGCATTAGCCCTATTTCCTTTCGCCTTATGTCTACATTTTCAATATCATCAATAGGCAATGTCGGCATCACTCCGTAATATTGCTTTTCTCTTCCATTATCAGATATTGCACGGTCATATAACAAAGCATAGTGTTCGGGCATTAGTTGGCCATTTTTCACCGCGTTTAAAAGTTTGGGTTGAAAATATGCCCAACTCAGGCTATCTTCCTTCAATAAACCATGTAGTAAGAGAGCCAACACATCTGACTCTCCCTGATGGCCGACATTACTGAATTCAGGGAAACCATATTTTTCAATTAAGCTCCTAAGCGCCACCATGTTAGCGGAATCAACAATTCGAATTAATGAACTTTTGATATTTGGATCTGCTATTTGGGCGCGAAGGTTTTGGTCTCGTACAATTTGGTCCCTCGCAAGAAGTTTTTCCAACTCAAGCAAATAATCTATGTTAATATTTTGGTAGTATGTTATTCTGTACAGCAATAGATCCGAAGCTGTGGGTAATTTATTTAGTCGTTTAAGATTAGGCAGATATTGGTCATTGTTGTAGTTCCACCACCCGCAGCCTGCTTCTATACTAAGCTTTAAATACTTAATTGTCTTTTCGGTATTATTCAGTTTGTCATAAGCCTTGGTGCAATCAAACAGGTCTTCTGCGTAATCCTTTCTGTAGCTAAATGCAATTTCATATTCATCGCAAGCTTTTTGGTATAGTGTATCAGCCAAATTTAACCTTGCTTTATGAACATGCATTAAATATTGTTGCTGGTCCATCGCATTTATTTTTTTATCAGATGCCCTGGCCAACGGGAAAAAAATGAAAATGCAGAAGAATAGAAAAAGGAATTTTAACTTTATCATAAATCTCTTTTATCCAATTTCAAGCGTCATAACGTAAACGGGTTTCGGATACATTGATCACTCCAGACGAACGGATCCAAATGCTAAACCTGCAGTTATTATTGTCGAACAACAACTTCGAGGGAACATAAGCTACTTTTTAAAACCTATTTTTTTTATTATTTGTTGGCATATTATAAGGCTTTACTACGCTGTTGGCACTTATTACTAGATTTTGTCCAGGCGAAAAAGGCATATTCGCTAAAGTATAAGCATCTTGGTTACCACCGCAAGCTCCAGTGACTAAATCTGATACAGATATCCCAGTTGTGTCAACATGCCAACAATCATTATTGCCAATCTTGTCATTGGTAGAAATATCTCCTCCTTTTATTGAGCTTGTCAATTCCTTAATTTCATTTGGCTTAAACTTCTCAAATTTGTTTGAATTTAATTTTTCTAATTCCATAATGAATTTACCCTTTTTTTACTAAAAACAGGTAAGAAAAACTTAGTTATAGAATTTTGTTTAGTGTTTGTTATTCTAACCGAAAGTTAACAGCCACAATCCACTACCGGCTTCTGCGCCCATTTGAATATTATTTTACCCGCTGTTAACCCTATAGCAGTTTGCAAGGAAAGTGCCGAGCCCAAAAACCTGCCGGCATCGTTAAATACCCCATTACCGCCAATGGTGGTAGCAACGGCCTGACCCTGGCTATAGCCGGATAAAGCACTTGTAAACGACAAGGCAACCCATTCGGGTATGTTGGCGTAGTTGATAGCCGCGTTAGAGTTGACACTTTTTGTTTTTAGTGAAAATAAATGATTGACAAATAAGCAATTATTTTTAAAACTGTCAACCAACTATAAGCCCCTTTAAATCTCCGAGGGGCAAATTCAGTTAGGCGGCCGAAGTTCGACCCGCTCTGGGGTCGTATGGCCTCTTCCAGCCATTGCTATAAAGCTTTGACCACTCTGTGGTCATGACTAGGTATGTGATACTTTCCTGAAACGAGTCTTGGTTCAAAAGGCAGCATGGCAGCAAATACTTCCGTAACTTCGCACCCGCGATGAAGGGCTTCAGGTGCACCGGTTCAACCAACTCCGGTTCAACCTCAGCCAGTTACTCCTCACTAGGATTTAAGTTTTTGAATATATTGAAAGAGGCCCAACGTTTGTTGGGCCTCTTTTTTTGTTTTGAGGGAGGGTTATGCTGAAAAGAGTGATATAGCAATAAATACGGTAGCAAAATGCTTTAACATAGTAAAGCTTACCTGGAAGCCACGCCCGAATGGTGCCGGTTTTTTTTGTGCCGCTTTTAGGATAAATTTGTAAAAAGAGAGGGCCCATGACAACTACAGCCATAAGAGAAAAGTTATACGATTTTATACGTGTAGCTGACGACAAAAAACTAAAGGCTATATTTTGGATGCTGGAAGATGAAATGGAAGAACGGGCCAAATGGCGGAAGGACAAAGTGTTTACAGAACAACTTGATAAAGAATTTGCCGCCTGGAAAAATGGTAAAGAGAAAGCCTTTACTCTTTCGGATATAAACACATCTATAGAAACCCTCAAAAAAAAGCGTAAAGCAAAATGAGTTTTTCTGTCATTTCTCTTTGGCGTGCCCAACATGAATTACCGGGTGCGTGGGAGTGGTAAAAAGCAGCTATATTTTTCGGTTTCCATTTTTATCAAATAATATATGCAAATGCCTTTCGGTTGCTATAATTAATATTATTACAAAACCAACAACAATGCCCTGTACAATAAACACTCCGTTAATTCCCATGTCGGGTAGTGCAAATGAAAGCAGGCCTAAAAAAGTAAAAATCCCACCCCCAATTATCAATAAGTTCGCACAATAGGCATTTGCGGTTGTCCAGGTATCAGAATTTTTTCTGGATAAACGCGTTCGATATCCAATCCATATGTTGACGTCAGGGGTATATTTTTTGAGTAAAAGCCCACAAATACCAAAGGTAAATCTAGGTATAAGTAGGGTCTGCTGATTAAGTCGCCGTTATTCTTGTGCTGTAAAAATTCAGGAATATTTCCAAGTCAAGCCAAGGTGGTAATTTGATTTGCTGCATTGCTCTTGCTGAATAAGTAAAAACAGTTTGCATAAGAGAAACGGGTA
>CAISWS010000415.1 GCA_903889265.1 uncultured Bacteroidota bacterium | reverse complement strand
TACCCGTTTCTCTTATGCAAACTGTTTTTACTTATTCAGCAAGAGCAATGCAGCAAATCAAATTACCACCTTGGCTTGACTTGGAAATATTCCTGAATTTTTACAGCACAAGAATAACGGCGACTTAATCAGCAGACCCTATTTACAAATGTTTTACCCCTGGCTTCAATATCGCGTACATCTCCATCAGGCCTTATTATTCTGAACTCGCTTTTATAAGGCTTTCCGTCAATCCTGGAATTGCCGGCTACAGCCAGCTTTTCGCGGTCTTCCGGATGTAGCATCTCATTTGTAATGGCTATGGTAGGTATAATCGAATGAGGTTCAAATCCAAATATCCGGTATTGCTCATCACTCCATTTTAATTCATTCGTTTTCAGATTCCATTCCCAGCTTCCAACGTGGGCAATTTGTTGGGCATCGGCCAGCCTTTCAGTGGCCTCCTGCAAAAGGGCTTCATTTTTTTTGTGATGTGATATATCGGCAGTATACATCAGTAATCCGCCAATCTCATTTTCTGATTTATACCAGGGCCGTACATCCCATGATATCCATTGCCCGGTGCCATCGGCCCTTACAAAATAAAACCCGTCACATTTGTCAATGGCCCCCTGCAGGCACCGGCGGTGTATGGCTTTCCACTGTTCGCCAATTTCGGGGAACACTTCGTAATGCGAGCGACCAATAATTTCCTTTCCCTGCAGCTTATAATCCTTAATCCATTGTTCAGATGCCGCCAGGTAATGCATGCCGGTATCAAACATAGCAATGGGCGAGGGGGCCAACTGCACAAACAACAGGTTGCGCTTGTTTATCTCGTCTTTTTCGCGCTACAGTTTTTTACGTTCAGTTAAATCGGCAATGGTGCCAACAATCTTTGTAGCACGGCCATTTTTATCCTGGTAAACCTCGCCCCGTGCATCAACATAACGTATAGAACCGTCCTTCCGCAGCACTCTGAATTCGGTTTTTATAGGCTTCAGGCCCCTGATAGCCACATTTAATTCAGCATTAACCCTATCCCTATCCTCCGGATGCAGTACCTTCAAAAAAAGCTCAACGCTGGCGGGCTCTGCACCGGGTTCAAGTCCATAAATATTGTATAGTTCAGCCGACCATCTTAACTCTTTGCCGGGTAATTCCCATACCCAACTTCCAACGTGGGCAATTTGCTGGGCATCTGCCAGGCTTGCGGTAGCTTCTTTTAAAAGGGCTTCATTTTCTTTGTAATGAGAAATATCCGCTGTGTACATCAGCAGCCCTCCTATTTTATTACCAGCGCTATACCAGGGCCTGATATCCCATGATATCCATTGCCCGGTGCCATCGGCCCTTGCAAAATAAAACTCATCACATTTATCAATAGCCCCCAGCAGGCACCTGCGGTGTATAGCTTTCCAGTCTTCGCCAATTTCAGGAAATACCCCGTAATGCGAGCGGCCAATAATTTCTTTCCCCTCCAGTTTATTATCTTTAATCCATTGTTCAGACGCAGCCAGGTATCGCATTTCAGTATCAAACATGGCAATGGCCGAAGGTGCCTGCTGCACAAAAAGAGTGTTGCGTTTGTTCGCTTCAGCTATCTCCAGCCTGGCCCTTTGCTCGGTTGCTATATCAATGTTTAACTTATAATTTGCCAGGTCGGTTTCGTTTTTACCGGCTTCAAGCTGGTTTATCTGGCGGGCAACAATCCAAACCAAAAAAAGGGTAACCAGCAAAAACGTGGTAGTAGCCATAGCTATACCAAACTCGACAGATACCATGTGGTATTTAAAAAGTGTAACACGAACGTAGCCCAAAAACAGGGTGGTAAGCGCCATAACAGGGAACATCCTGCGCGCCATTTGGTTACCCATACCTTTACCGGTGAACAGTCCCGGCATACCCATGCCCGGATTATAAAAAGACAGCACAACCGACAACACCAGAAAGATGATGGAGGTATGAACGGCCATAGAAGTGAAATGGGAAATCTTATAAACCGAGGTAAGGTTAAACAGATAACCCATTAAGGCAATGCCGGCCAGCACCGATACCAGGTGCAAACCATATTGCGCCCAATGCCTTATCCTTACCGAGCGTGAGATTAAACCCAGGTAAGCTGCGCCAAGTATGCAAAAAGATAAGGCGCTGGCACCTACCATACGGCCAGGGTAGGGTGTCATTTGGTCAACTACCGTGGTATCCTTATAGAACAACAAGTCTATGGATAAATCAGTATTAAATATATACTGGGCCAGAGTTAGCAACCCTATCAGATAAACAGCGCCTGAAAGGACCAGGTAGGCGTATTTAACAGGCCTTCTATCCGAATTACCCAGTAATATGGTAGCCCCTCCTGCAAACAAAAACGCCAGGGCCGTATTAAATTTCATGGCAGGGTAGCCGGGAAAAACAGCCGTCAGCACCGGAATATGAAATATCCACCCGGCAAGCACCCCTATCGCCGTTAAAACGACAGCTGCACCTGCCACCACAAACAACACCGCCCTGGTAATCTGAAATTTGTCCATTAATTATTAAACCATTTCATATGCAAAGAAAGCATTTGCACGGAATCCCGTAGTGTGATAAACATCAATTGTTGGGATAAATAAACAATGCAACCACATGCCTTACCTGTAAAACAAAAAAAGCAACCCGTAAGAGTTGCTTTTATACCGATATGTGTTACAACAACTAAGCCGTTTTGATACGATTGAAGTAGGTAATAAACTTCATTACCTCGCCCAGGTTGGTTACTTTAATTTTGCCCATCATAAACATCATTTGCGGGTTTCCACGGCCAAGTTCAAGATCTTCGTAATCAGTTGCTTTAGCCCTTATTTCGCAGGTGGGTGTATCAATCAGGCCATCGGCTATAGTAACCGTTTTATTTTTTAAGGTTACCGTAAAGTTGCCGCCCGTAGGTCCGTCGAGTAACAGGTGAAAATTATGAGTTGCAGAATCGTCCACCTTTTCTAAGTTAAGGCGTTGGGATAGAGAATAAACAATCTCTTTTGCTGTTTGAGGAGTGTCGCTCATTGTTCCGTTTTGGTTTTGTTGTGATGAAATATTATTAGGGTTTGTTTGTGTTTGAGTGCCGGTAATTTCAGCCCGCTGTTCATAAATAATCTCAGGCACAGGCGGCTTGTTACCACTGGCTGGTTGCAAACCGTTGTCATCTGCCGGTGGCACCGAAACCGCTTTGGTACTCTTATATGCCGACTCGTAATTTACGCCATCAATAGCAATTTTCGAAATTATCTCTTTCATAATTTCGGTTGTCCCTCCCACGATAGTGCCTACGCGGGCATCGCGGTATGCCCTTTCCATGGGGTATTCGCTCATGTAGCCATAGCCACCAAACATTTGCAGGCATTCATCGGCAACTTTTTTACCTAACTCAGTAGCTTTCATTTTAGCCATGCTGCATTCCTTCACTGCAAATATGCCGCGCTCAAATAAATCGCAGCAGTAGTAGGTAAAGCGCTTGGTAATTTCCACTTCTGTTATCAGTTCAGCAAGGCGGTGGCGCAGGGCCTGGTATTTTATAATGGGCTTGCCAAACACGTTCCTCTCCTTCATGTAATGCAGGGTGCTTTCAATTTTATGCTCACAGGCGCTGGTTGCCATTATAGCTGCCACCAGCCGCTCTAACTGAAAGCTTTCCATAATATAGAAAAAGCCCTTACCCGGTTGCCCTACAAGATTAGCCACCGGTACCTTTACGTTGTCAAAAAACAGTTCAGCGGTATCAGAACTTTTCCAGCCCATCTTTTTTAGCTTGGTACGCGTAAAGCCCGGCGTATCTGCATCAACAACAATTAAGCTAACACCTGCAAGGCCTGCCGCGGGGTCTGTTTTACACGCAACATTTACAAAGTTGCCGTAGTATCCGTTAGTAATAAAAGTTTTGTTGCCATTAATAATGTAGTAATCGCCTTCGCGCACCGCAGTAGTGCGTAATGCCGCCACATCGCTGCCGGCACCCGGTTCACTGATGGCAATGCTACCTACAAAATCGCCGCTGATTGATGGCCTCAGATATTTTTCTTTCAGATAATCACTGCCTGCCTGCAAAATGTGGTTAGTGGCCATGTATTGATGCACACTAACTGCAGCCGATAAACCCGCAAAAGTGGCCTTGGCAAGTTCCTCCAGGTAAACCACCGTGTACCAAAAGTCGTTATTAGTGCCCCCCAGGCTTTCAGGGAAATTAATGCCTAAAAACCCCAGGTCGCCCATGCGTTTAAATACCTCCCGGGGAAGTTTTTCTTCTTCCTCCCATTGGTTAACATGGGGTACAATTTCTTTTTGAACAAAATCACGCACACTCTGGCGAAACAATTCATGTTCGGCGTTAAAATATTGTCCCATTTATCAGGTGTGTTGAAGTTAATTATTGTATGGTTGCCGAAATACCCCGGTCGGTAATGAGGTCCTTCATAGGTTTCAGCTTTTCAAATTCGCCATGCTTTACTGCATACTTGCCTTTGTGGTGGATAATGTATGCGCATTGTTCAGCCTGTTCCCAGGTGTGTTTGCAAACATCTACCAGCGTTTCAATAACCCAATCAAAGGTGTTTACCTGATCGTTATGAATAATAAGGACATTGTCCAAATCAATGTTTTCCAAAACATCAATTTCTTCTTCATGTGCAGTTTGCGAGGATGCTTTCATTGCGGTATTTTTTCCGAAACAGATGTAAAGCTAAGGCATATTCAAACACAATTCAAACAATTGTTCGAATTTTTTATCCACCTGAATCTTAATCCTTTGGGAAATATTATTTTTTCTGAAAAGGTTATTATACGGTGGGCTATTTTAGAAAGATGATTTGAGGGAAATTAGCGGGCAAAGCCTTTAACCTGATACCTATACGGAGATAACCCGATGCATATTGGTAGCAAAACGAAGGTATTATCCCACCTCAATACGGTAGGAAACATTTAATTCTCCTGCGGGTTCAAGTTTTACTATGCCCTCTTTACTTTTAAAATCAGTTGGCTTGCCGGCAGTATCTGCACAGCCCAGCCAGGGTTCAATACATACATAGGGAGCTCCCACTTTGGCCCAAAGGCCCAGGTAGTTAAAGCCATGAAAATCAACCGATAAGTACCGCCCGCTGTTTTTATCTTTGATAGTTACTTTACGCGATTTAAGGTCCTTAAAAATAAGGGCATCATCATTAAAAAGGCTGTGCTTTAGTTGCAGGGTGTTGGTATTGGCCAGGGTTACATCCTTTCGGCCGTCGAAGTAACCGTCATGATCGATATAATGCCGTGAAACATTTTCAACCTCAGCAAACTCCAGGTAATAATCTTCATAATGCCCGCCTGATGTAAATGGAACAGCAAACGCCGGGTGGCCGCCAAGAGAAAAATAAATATCCTTATTGTCTTTGTTTATCACCTCATAAGAAACTACCAGGGCGTTTCCATCCAGCTTATACCTTATTAAAAATTCGAATTTGTAAGGATATATCTTTTGCCACTGCTCGTTATTTTTTAAAGTAAAAACAATGCTGGTTTCAGTAAGGTCAAGCAGGCGGAAATTTGCGTTGCGTGCAAACCCGTGTTTGGCCATACGGAATTGTTCGCCATCAATTTCTATTTCGTCGTTTAAGCAACGGCCAATTACCGGAAACAACACCGGTGCATGCCAGCCCCAAAACTGAGGGTCGGCCTGCCAGAGATGTTCAATATTGTTTTTCTTATCTACTATTGATGTAAGTTCAGCCCCATGTTCGCGCGCTATTACTCTTAAATAATTGTTCTCCAGTTGATGCATTTTGGCTTATTGCTTAGGTTGGTATAACTTGAAATCGAGCGCAATGTAACATAACCTTAATAATTTGGCCGTGATAAATTTCATTTTTTATTTCGCATAAAATTTATTTGATTGCGTTACAAAACCAAGACCCACATGAAAAAAGCGATTACTGTTGTTGCATTGATAGCCCTACTGATTAATATCGGGTACGCGCAGAAAGCTTCGAAAGCGGATGCCCAGCAGAAAAAAGAAGAGGCCAAAAAGAATAAGGATGAGTACAAGAAAATTAAAGATGAGTTGAAGAATTATATGAAGCATCCTGAGCAGTATAAAGCTAAAATGGATGCTAATCAGGCAGATAAAGATAGTGCAGATGCTCAACTGAGCCGTTTAAAAGCCGACCTGAAAGCCTCTCAGGATAATGAGGCTGAGCTTCAGAAAAAGGTGGCGGCTGCCGATGATCAAACCAAAACTTTGCAGGACGAAAATGCCAAACTAAATGAGGCCGTTACCGCTGCAAAAGAAACCGACATGAAATCCAGCACTGCGAAAGGCACCATTTATAAAGTGCAATTAGGCATGTATAAAGGCTTTAATATCAACAAATATTTCGACCAGCCCCGTTATATCGGCTATGAAGAAGTAGATGGCATGAACCGCTATGTTATCAGCTATTTCCCTGACCAGGAAACCGCCCTTAAATTTGTTGCCGACATCCGCAAACTGGGCCTTAAACAAGCTTTTGTTGCCAAGTACATTGACGGCACCCGCGTTTACGAATGGAGCGAAAACCCAAAATACAAAGGCAAGAAAGTGCCTGATTCGCTGGAAGATGCATTGGGTGCTACCAAACCCGCTAAAAAGGGTAAGAAGCATGTAAAGGAGCAGGCACCTGAATAGTATTTCTTAAAACAGCCGTGTTAGCATATCATCAGCGCTGGGGTAATTCCCCAACGCTTTTTTTATGCTTTGATATCCGTATTGTAAGCCTTTGAGGTTGGCGTAATTCCCGTCAATTCCGAATACTGAAACAATTAATCCATCTTCAATCTCCATCACCAGATCGCTTTTTTCAATCCTGGTATGTGGGCTTCGTCCATAAACCCATGCAAAGCTTTTGAACTTTTCTTCAGCCAGTTTTTCAATGGTAACCCAATCTACATCATTCAACTGATGTATACTGTTTACGTTTAACTGTCGTGCTAAAAAATCCTGCAAATTATGGATAGCCGCAAACCGGCTGGTTACTTCATTCAGGTTCATTACCGAGCTGTTCACAGAACTAACTGCCCTGGTTTCTACTTTAAAATCATTCGCCTTTAAACAAGCCCGCAGCACATCAAGATTGGCATTGAACAAAAGGGTTCCGTGACTGATAATGTTTTTGCGATTAGTAAACTGCGCGCTGCCCGATATTTTTTTGCCATTGCAGATGATATTATTGCGGCCATCCAGGCCAGCCTGCACCCCTACCCTACCCAAGGCATCTATAACCGGTTGGTTAAAGTATTTGTAGTTATTGATTTTGCTCTCCTCAAACTTAGAAATGATGGAGAAATTGACATTTCCTTCATCATGGTACACAGTACCACCGCCCGTTATGCGCCGCGCTAATTGCAGCTGCCCATTGCGCAAATAATCAAAGTTTACCTCTTTATAAATGCTTTGGTTTTTGCCCAGCACTATACACGGGGTATTGATGTATAAGAACAGGTAGTCTTCATCCCCTAATTCCAGGTTTCGAATCAGAAATTCTTCAATCGCAAGGTTGAGGTACGGGTTGGTGGTATTGCGGTTATCAATTAAAATCACGGCACAAGATTAGGTAGAAAACATCAACAACAAAAGTTTAACCGCTAAGAGGCAAAGAGCGCAAAGAAATTAATAAACCTAAGCAATGAGCTTATGTGATGTTAAGATGAATGAATAATACTATTAAGGCAGAACCCATGTTAACCTAAGGTAGCTTCACTGTTTTGTATCCCTCTTTGCGCTCTTTGCGTCTTTGCGGTAAAAATGTATTTTTTTGCTTTTCATCCAATTTGCCTTAGGTTTGATGCGTGAGCAGCGAACAAATAAGAATAGTGGAGTGCCCCCGCGATGCTATGCAGGGGATTAAGGAATTCATTCCTACCGAAAAGAAGATTGCTTATATCAATAAGCTTTTAAAAGTTGGTTACCATGCTATTGATTTCGGAAGCTTTGTTTCGCACGATTTGATACCCCAGATGGCCGATACCGCCAAGGTATTGGATGGCCTGGAACTGGATAATTCGCCCTCAAAACTAATAGCCATTGTGGCAAATGAAAGAGGTGCCATTGAGGCCTGTGAATTTAAGCAGATTGATTGCCTTGGCTTTCCATTTTCGGTTTCAGAAACCTTTCAGAAACGCAACGCCAACTCTACCATATCCGAAGCCGTAGAAAGGGTAAAACATATCCGCGAGCTTTGCGATAAACACAATAAGGAACTGGTGTTATATATCAGTATGGGTTTTGGCAATCCTTACGGCGACCCTTATAATCCACAAATAGTGGAGCACTGGGTTGAAAAACTGGCGCAGCTTGATATAAAAACATTTATGCTAAGCGACACCGTTGGCGTAGGGGAACCTAATATCATCAAGTACCTTTTCTCTACATTAATACCCGCGTTTCCTTCACTTGAAATTGGCGCGCATTTACATACCGCCCCACATAACTGGAAAGTGAAAGTTGAAGCTGCTTATTTGAACGGCTGTCGCAGATTTGATGCAGCAATTAAGGGCTATGGTGGCTGCCCCATGGCCGAAGATGATTTGATTGGCAACATGGCAACCGAAAACCTGCTGAACTACTTTAGCGAAGAGCAATTGGGGGCTGGTTTTAAAATCCCAGCTTTTGAGGACTGCCTGCGCGAGGCTAATTTTGTGTTTCCGGCGCACTAAATCATTTTTGTTTCCTTCTTTAATCCTGCCCGAAAAATTTACTACATTGTATTGTCCGTTACAGGGTTTTCAGTTTAATATGCAACTATGAAAAGAATGCTGCTCTCTATTTTTTGCGCGCTTGTATTCCTGGTTAGTACGGCACAAACCAATCTTAAATTTTGCGTAGAAGCTGGCAAAGACGGAAGTTGCAAAAGTAAATCGTCAGATTTTACCATCAGTAGCGCCGGGGGCACCATTACGTTTTTGCTGAAGAATGAAAAGGGCCTGGGAACCAGCAAGGTTGCTTATAAAATTTTCAGGCTGGGCGAAGATGGAAGCGAGAATTACAATAACACCATTGAACAGGAAGTACATGAAAACTGGAATTATGCCTGGGAAGAAGCTGTTTTCTACGACCCCGGAACCTACAAAGTAATGGTTTACGACAAGAACGACCAGGGCAACCTTATTTGCATGGGTATTCTTAAAATATTCACCCAATAATCAGCAGTTTTGCACCGGCATAACAAAAGCCCGTTTTTTTATGATAAGAATTTTATGTGTGGCCTTATTGGGCCTGTTAACTTCATCGTGCAGCCAGCATAATACTGCAACTGAAACCATCACACCGGCTACACCTGCCCCGGTTGTATATGCCAAAGACAATTTTAAAACAGGTGAGGTAATTCCGGTAGTTCCTTTGCATATAGATGCCGGCCAAACTTTTGCCTTATACCTGCCCAAAGGATATACCGATACCAGCCATTTACCCGCAATCATCTTTTTCGATCCACATGGTGCCGGCACTTACCCATTAAATCTTTATCACGAACTGGCCGATAAATACCATTATATACTCATTGGCTCAAACACATCCAAAAACGGAATGCCGCTTGACCAATTGCAGGCAGTGGCCTACAACCTGTTTAATGAGGCAAAAGCAAGAATCTCAGTTGACCCGGCCAAAATAACCTATTGCGGTTTTAGCGGCGGGGCCAAGGTAGCCATGCTAAGTGCTGCATCTAACCCGGCAATAGCCAATGTAATTTACTGCGGGGCTAAAGTTGATATTCGCCCTACCCATGCTCTATCATTGCTTGGCTTTGCGGGTTTAAAAGATATGAACTATACCGACCTTGTAATGTTTGACAAGCAGGATATAGCCAACCAACCGGTAAAACATTTATTGATAGAATGGAAAGGAAAACATGAATTCCCTTCGGCTGATGTTTTTAATGATGCTTTTATTTTTTTAAACACCGGTACAGTTGAAAATTACAGCAAAAAGCAGGCTACCATAACCTTCGACCAGCTTAAACGCGAACAGGATAAGAAAAGCGAATACCTGAATTCGTTTAAAGATAAAGACCTGGATTGGTGGAAAAAAGAAATTGCAACGCTGAACGCAAAGAAGAAAACGGACATTATGGATGAACGTTTACTCGGATTTATTTCACTTGCATGTTACTCAATAGGTGGCGGCCAGCTTGAAGAAAATAAGCTGGATGTTGCTGAAAAAATACTTAACATTTATAAACTGGCCGACCCCGAAAATAAAGATTGCGATAGCATGATGACTGTGCTAAGCCAAAAAAAGGGGCTACAGATGGGGCCGAAATAGTAATGGCAACAACAATGAGCTCTGCTACTAAACGATTATATTTACAAAGTGGAAGTAAAATTTATCATTTACATTATAGGCGGTATCCTGTATTTTTTATCAAAAAAACCCAGGACGAAAAGAAAGGCTTGCCACCAATGCCCAAAGCTGAGCAGCAATCGGCGACACCTGAGCCCAAGTCTGTAAGGCCACCTGCAAATAACCCACTGGAAGAATTAAGACGCGAAGCCAAACGGCGCCAGGATGCATTGGATGCACAGAAAAAACTTTCGACGCCTGCGGCGCAACCAATTTTATCATCACCAAAAGCCAACACACCAAAAGAAATTTTTTTACACGAAAAGAAGAAAGCTACTTTTGGCGAAGGTGCTAATGACTCACCGGTATATGAGCGGGAACCGGTCGGGCCTGAAAAGATAGTGCGAGGGGATGTAAGATTGGAAAATGAAGGCATTTACAGAGTTGAAACCATGGAAGAAGCCCGCGCCCTGGCCGACGATACGGCAGTTATTGAATATGAGTTTGATGCCAAACAAGCCTTTATTGGGTCACTGATATTTGAGAGGAAGTTCTAACCGGTTATAAACCTTTACCACTTTATGGTTGTTACCAGCTTGAGTTGTTCAGTTGTTGAGCGCTTTCAAGTGGTGCGGGTATGTTCAGGTTGTTTCTCATATTGATATCTATTGGGTTTAATATCCTTTGCGCTCAGGCTCCTGATAAAGCCGTTGCAACTATCCGTGTGGACAAAATGCCACAGTATCCAGCCGGCAATAAAGCACTGGCGAAAATGTTTTTGGATAGCATAGATCAACCCAGTGTAAAATGGGAGGAGGTAGATGACTCAGACCTGCGCACCGAACTTGTACTATCCCTGGTTATTAACGAACAGGGTAAAGTTGAGGATGTAAGGGTGCTGAAATCCCTAAAC
>CAISWS010000414.1 GCA_903889265.1 uncultured Bacteroidota bacterium | reverse complement strand
GGTTACAAGGGGTTAATTGCCATACACTCAGAGCATGAAGATGTGATCTATGATAACTTGGATGGTTTTACAAAACGTTTTGGCGAGCATATTCCTTTTAATGCTCATGCCGAGATAAGGAGCGAATTGGCTTGCTTCCTCTCAACAGTAAGGGCGGTTTCTCTGGCCCGGCGCACAGGAGCTCGTCTTCACCTGCTACACCTGTCAACGAATTCTGAACTGAGCCTCCTCGATTCCAATAAAAATGTAACAACCAAGCAAATTACAGCCGAAGTATGCATACCTCACCTTTGGTTTTGCGATAAGGATTACGATAGGTTAGGGGGCCAGATAAAATGCAACCCATCTATTAAATCGTCTAATATTCGTGCAAGCTTATTGGCTGCGGTTAACGATGACCGGATTGATATTATTTCCACCGATCATGCACCTCATACATTAGCTGAAAAATTGCAATCTTATTCTAAATGCCCTTCTGGTATGCCGATGGTTCAACATTCGCTGTCCGCAATGCTGGAGTTTTATTTAGATGGCCGGATAAGTATTGAAAAGCTCGTAGAAAAGATGTGTCATAATCCGGCCAATTTATTTCAGATAGAAAAGCGGGGTTATATTAAAGCAGGCTACTTCGCTGATCTGGCAATAGTGGATACTAATTTGCCCTGGACTGTTAGCAAGGATAATATACTTTACAAATGCAATTGGTCGCCACTTGAAGGGCAAAGATTCAGGTCCAAAGTGACCAATACATTTGTAAACGGTAATATGGTGTACGCAAATAATGAAATTACCGGCAAAAAATTTGGCCGGGAAGTGTTCTTTCTTTATGGGTTCCCTGAAATAGTTTGATAGCTTAAATGATATTTTACCTTTGTAAGTAAACTAAAAATAGTATATAAGATGAACACAGCAATATGGATTATTCAGGGCCTTTTGGCTTTCGCATTTTTAATGGCTGGCGCGATGAAACTACTTCAACCTAAGGAAAAAGTAATTGCCAGTGGTGGTGCCTGGGCTGGGGATTTTTCAGCTTCAAATATTAAAATTATTGGCGGATTGGAGGTATTGTGTGGTATTAGCGTTATAGTGCCTAAACTTTTGCATCATGGACATTACCTGACCTCAATTGCAGCCAGTGGCATAGCCATATTAATGGCGGGTGCATTTTATACGCATTTCCGTCGTAAGGAGTATCCCTTTTTGTTGGTTACTGGTATTTTGCTTTTGATGGCTCTGTTCGTCGGTTATTATACTTGTCCTGCTATTGCAAAATGAGATTTTAAAAGGATTTTATAGCAGGTCTGGGATTGGGAATTTCCCAAGAGCAATAATTGGAATTTTGCAATAGGTTCGGTAAGTAGAGTTCAGGATAATCGAACTACACTACCCCTTTACCTTTACCCGCGTTGTCAGGGGAGGCAGGGATATTGGCCGGGTGCAGGTGGCGTCGTTCAGCGGGGTTACCTCCATCACGAAGGGGTAATTATCCCTGCCCGTTATATCATGCGGCACTGCGTTTCCAAAGGCCAAAACTACTGGCCGGTGCTATCAAACTGCGATACGGTCACACCGGCGGCCTCCGGATTTGCGATACGGAACCATTAGGAGTTTCCTGGCAAACAAATAATACTTCGGCTGGTGTTTATAAGGCCTGGAATCCAAGCAGCAAAAGAGGCGAAAGAAACGCGCAAAAATTTTTAGCGTTTGGCGGGCCTACCAAGGGATATTGTTCTGGTCGCTGATAAGGAGGTTCCAGGAGAGCTTCATATCAGCAAAATTTATTGTTTTAAGCACTGCCCCGTCGCTTACCCGCAGCACCTGCATCTTTCTATCGCTCCCGAAGGCTACCACCGGTTGGCCGTATTTTTTGGCAAGGGCCATCAGGTTCTTGCGGTGCAACTCCGGAACGAACAGGGATTTGCGTTTTACGTTGGTTGCTCCGTCGCCGTCGTTGTAGTAGTAGCTGTAAGCCTGCTCAAGGTAACCGTACTTTAACTTCAATACGTCTCTTTTCAGTTGCCCAAAATCTTCCTTATTAACATCCGTATCATTGCCGGGGCCGTACGAACTGATAATCCCGAACATCTCCCCGCTGTCAATGGCCTTCCATATTTTATCTACAGTAGCCTGCGGGGTAATTTCTGCCTCCTCCTCACCGGCATTTTGTGCGAAATCCTCGAACGCCCTGATGTATTTTGTTGCTTCCACTCTTTATATATGCTTAACCTACGTTATAAAAGGGCCGCTTCTTAACCTGTGTTCGCGGCGAACACAAGTTAAATAGGCGGTATCGCCTGGTTTAGCGCATATTTAATTAGCTCCTTTTTCGCAGTCCGTGCAGGTTGCGGTCCCGTTAGTTATTGCTTTCTCGAACTCGGCCACTACCTCATCATGCCACAACTCAAACCGGTGCTGCATGAAGGCTTCTATATTATCGAACTCCCGGTATTCAGCGAAGCCCCTGGTGTAGTAGCGCATACCTGACTTTAACCGGTGCAGCATAGTACCCGCTTCAAGTACCGGTACTGTATGGACGAGCCATTGGGCTAATACCGGGTTATTTCCATAGTCCGTAAAATAAACTTTCGTAAATTCGTCGTATATGAAACCCATCCTATGAATCCGCCCGATAAATTCGCCAAGCTTATTAAAACTCTCAATGGGTATGTTATCAAATATCTGGTAATAGTAATTACCATCTGCATCATATTGGGTGCAGCGCATCTTACCTACATCGTTATCCTGCATTTAATTGAACCGCCTTATGGGCTGATAGAAGTTTCAACTTTGCTTGAAATTTTCAGTTTGGCGCTCATCATCCTAATAGGTTATGAGTTGGTGAAATCATTTTCGCTCATCGTCAGCAGCGAAAAGATACCGGTAACGCCAATACTTCAAATAGCGTTAACCGCAGTAGCTAATAAAATAATTACACTGGATATAAAGCACATTGACGCTGTTTACCTATATGGCATTGCGGCCTTAGCGCTGGCTTTGAGTGCCAGTTTGTTTTTGATAAGTCAGAATAAACCGATGAGTGATAATAACCTGTAATGCCCGGATGTACTTTATTGCTTTCACTCTTTACATATACTTACCCGATAGCCGTATAGGAGCACTTTAACCTGTGTTCACCGCGAACACAAGTTGAATGCTGCACATGGGTCGGTTTTGCGTGCATTAATCAGCTTTCTTTTCGCACCACGGGCAGGTTGCGGTACCATCTGCCAGCGCTTTTTCAAATTCGGTCACTACCTCATCGTGCCACAACTCAAACGGTGCCACACAAATTCCTCCATGCTGCTGAACTCCCGAAATTCTGTGAAGTCCCTGGAGAAGTAGTGGCCTCTTTCTTTAAGCCGGTGTAACAGAAACCCCGCCTCGAGGGTCTCAAAAACGGATAGCCACTCATTAAAGGCCTGGTTGTTTTTGTAATCGTAAAAGATTATGAAGTAAGCATCTGTGAACTGTTTTTTTAAAAAGAACCGGCTGTTGCCCAGCCTTACCTCACCGGGTTCACCAAGCCTGGCCTTCTTTACTTTTTGCTTGAACATGGCCAAGGTGAGGTTGTGCCAGCAGAATGTGAGGCGCTCATGGATATCGGTTTGGGGCCTGAATCTGGCATCGTGAAATATAGTTT
>CAISWS010000413.1 GCA_903889265.1 uncultured Bacteroidota bacterium | reverse complement strand
TATCAGTCTGAAAAAGCAAAATTTCAGTATAAACAGCGCTGGTCCTTTTTCAGGGACGCAAGTTTACTAATATTTTTTGGCGTAAATGTTGTCCTTTTAACCTATTATATTAAGGCTAGTGTCGTGTCAAGCTTGAATTGACGGATAAAGTTTTTTTAGTTTTACCCGAGCATCTTTGGTTGTGAACTGCCAATTTATGATTGAGCACTTGTTATTTCTATGCGTTTGCCAAGCGTCCACTTCTTGACGGACCAAATCTATATTTTCCAAATGCCTGTTGAGGCATCTGCCATTCAGTACGTTTAATTCGATTTCGGCCATGTTCAACCAACTGCCGTGCTTAGGAGTAAATACAAAATCAAACCGATCCCAAATCCTTTTAGCTTCAACGGGGTCAAAGGTTTCATACAAAGAGCCCGCTGAATGAGTTGTAAAGTTATCCATTACTAACGTAATCTTAGAGGCCAGAGGGTACCACTCATCGGCAATTTTTCTTACGAATAACGCCCAATCTTGCCGGGTCTTCTGCTCAGTTATTTCTACATACCTTTTGCCCTTTAAAGGTTCATTGGCCATAAATATATTACATACACCATGGCGGATATATTCGTAATCTTGTGTGGCGGGTTTCCCAGGTTCCATGAGCGTACCGGGTCGCGTTTCTGATATCAATTGTTTAGGGGATTCATCCATGCAAATAACCGGGTTGTTTTTATTATAAGGGCGTGTATATACCCCCAACACTTTTTCCATATTAGCTACAAATTCGCCACTCGCTTGCGGCGGAATTACCCATCCTTTAACCTTCCAGGGCTTTAAGTCGTTTTTTTAAAACGGTCCGAACCGTTTCGTAAGAGATACTCTCTACATATTTTAACTCAACCATTTTATCTGCTAACAATCTGAGTGACCATTTAGCTTGGCCCTTAGGAGGCTTACTACAACACAGCGCAACTAATTTTGCTTCCATTTCCCCATCTGCTTTTGTCTCATAAACTCTACTCGTGGCTTTTCTTTCCAGCGCTACTTCAAAACCTTCCTCTATAAAGCGCTTTTTAACTCTATCTATAGTACGCATGCCGATTTTAAGAACCTTACTTATTTGTTCATTCGTGATTTTTTCCGAATACTTTCCTTCATCGCAATTAAGCAGAATGTAAGCACTACGAAAAGTTTGAGATGTATGGGAGCCTTTGTTGATTATGGACATCAATTCATCCCTTTCAGACTTTGTAAGATGGATAATGTACTTTGCCATGGTTTTTGTTTTGGCAAAGATAATGAAAAATTTTACGTCATATTACAGTTGACATGACACTAGTTGGGATTCTTCGTGTTGTTGAAATTCCTTCGACTGAGAAATATCATTTTTTAAGAGAGTTAATACTGAAGATACATCTTCTGATAAATTATTGGCGGGGAAATATTTTTCAAAAGAAATTCCTTCATACTTGCATAATTGCCTAATCGTATTCAGGGATATCCTCGCAGTTGGTTTTATCAGAAATTGCACAGGAAGTTCTGGGAAGAGAGCAAGCAATGTTTTAGCTAGGACTTCTCTATTAATATTTAATGCCCGTTTCAAATCATCGACATTAATTTCGAACGATATTTGTGAGTTGCCAACGATTGCATTATGCTCCTTTATTTTGGTTTTAACTTCATTAAATGATAAATACTCAAGGCTTTGCACCTCAAATCCAACTCGTCTTCTAATTTCTGGTGGAAATATCTTTGCATCCTTGAGGTTTTGCCTCAGTAAATATTCCTCTACCATGCTTTGATTCAATAATGCATTTCTGAGAACTCGCTCATGCTCAATATTTTCAAGAAGCCCGTGACGTTCAAGCATTGTTGCTAAACTATCGCTTCCGAGGTTTAGTATAACTAGCAGTTTTGCGAATCTTTCGTAAACTTTTATATTAGTTACATTCATAATTAGCTGTTGAACATTGTTTTTGAGTTTTACTACTTTGCCATTATTTTATGCTGAATTGAAACAGTATTATTACGAGTACAATCTAATATTTTGAGTTTGATTGTTCTTATTTTCTTTATTACTTATTTATGAGTAATGGATGCTTGTGTGCATAAGGCAGGAAGTTAGGAATTAGGTAGGCACGCAAAGATTTAGCCGTACAACCCATTTAAAGCCTTTTTTAAGCTAAATGCATTTTGATAAAAAACGTAAACCCTCTTGAGCAGATAATGCCTTGTAGATAGCTTGGAATTGAAAAAAAACGGGTACCAGTGTACCCGTCTAAAATGATTTAAGTATTTGATAATGAGTTGATTAACTAAAAAAAAGTGTACCCGTGCAGACACGGTGTCACTTTTTTGGGCGGCCTAAAATGGTTGGCGAGGAGGCCGAACCACCAGGGGAGGGACACCCCGCTATCTCAGCGCCTAAAACTTTACCTGCTACGCATCCTCATCCTTTCCGTTAATTATCAGTTCAATCTTTTTTAGTTGTTCGGGCTTTAGCTGCTCTATGAGTTGCTGGTTAATGATAGTGTTGTTGATTTGTATGTAGTTGTTTTGGTTGATAACGGTGGCGGGGGGCGCGCCGGTTTGTTTGGTGGCGGCATCCATATATATTTTAGCGGCTTTGAGGTCGCCGTGCAGGGCCTGCCTTAATACGCCGCCCATTACGCTGGGTAGCATCATACCCATGCCTTTGGTTTGGTCGCTTAGGTTGGGGCTGCTGTTGTAGGCTGCTAAATGTCGTTTTACACAGGTGCGGCTTAGTTTGGTGTCGTAAGCAATATCGGCGGTGGTGGGTAGTTTACCGGTTTCTTTAACGTGGCGCTCTATAATGATTACGATTTTGCTGTGGTTAAATTCCCATATTTCGTTTTTATCGAGCAGTGCTGAGGTTTGCTCAATATACCGGTCGAGTTCCTCGCCGTGCAGGTAGGGAATTTTGGAGTGGATGAGTTTGAGGAATTCGGCTTTTTCTTCGGCGTTGAGGATGTCGAGGTGTTGGCGTTCAATTTTTTCGAGTTTTAGAAGGTCGTCGAACTTTTGGGGGATAGCGGGAGTGGTTTCCATAGAGATTGTTTTTTGTATGCAAGTTTAGGGCGGTGCTGCGCAATGTATTTGCGTAGTGAATACTTTAACAGCCGGCCTCTCCCCGACATCGCTAGCGATTGAGAGGGGGATTTTCGAGGTGTGAGGGTGTGTGTTTTATGGTGGGTTTAAATGCAGGACAGCCGCCCCTTCCTTCCCCTAAAGCGGAAACCAGGGCGGAATACCAGCAGCCTTTACCACCTCCAGGGCAGCTCCTCCTATTTTACTTACCATTACCCAAATTTGACTTTATGTGGAAAACCAATTTCAAAGGCATGACATTATTATAGCAAGGAAGCCTACGAAAGCATAAATCCCGAAGAGATGGCATGGTTCGACACTTTTAGCGG
>CAISWS010000412.1 GCA_903889265.1 uncultured Bacteroidota bacterium | reverse complement strand
ATCCCGGAATAGAGACCTAATCTGTTCTGAGGTGTAGCCTTTAATTTGAAGTACTGGTCGTGCCATAGGTTTTTTATGGCACTAAGATAATAATTTAATGTGCAATTATTTAATAGACTTTATGTAACAGATGATAAAAACAATAAGACTGCTGTTTTTATTGATTTAAAGAACCTCGAAAAGAATGAAGAAGAGATTCATGAATTCATTGATGTTCTGGTCGCCGTATCAAGAAAGGACGATGAATTGATAGACTGGGAAGTTGCCAAGAAGAAATTACGGAAAAAGGGCAAGCTATGAGTTATCACGTAAGTATCAGAAAACAGGCTTTAAAAGAATTACAGGGGTGCCAATAAAGGAGAGCTCCAAAATTGTAACTGCTATTGATAATTTGAAGAGAAGATCCAAGGCCTTCTGGCTCTATGAATAAAGTTGTCCTGGTTAAAGTTATAAGAGAAAGGCTGCCTTTGGGCGGTCTTTTTTGTTTTAACAGGCCTTTTAACCGGTTGAAACAAACACACATTTAATAACTAAAATTTGGTAATACCACAAAAACAGGTATTTTTAAAAAAATCAAATCATAAAACTATGGGACATAATCTACTAGTACTGGCGGTTGCCGCCTTAATACCACTTATTGTTGGTTCGGCCTGGTATAGCCCTTTATTATTTGCCAAAGCCTGGCAGGATGCCGTTGGCATTACCCCGGAAAAAGCCAAACAATCCAACATGGCAGTCAATATGGCGTTGCTTTTCGTTTTCAGTTTTTTTATTGCATATGCCCTTATGAATATTGTTATCCATCAACTCGGTTTGTTCTCAATGTTAATGGATAAGCCGAGCCAGGAGGCCCTTGGTGATCCTAACTCAAGCCTTTCTCAACTCCTGACTACTTTATGGCATGGCCACGGCCATAGCTTCCGCACATACAAGCACGGCGCTTTTCATGGGGCACTTACTGCTGTTACCCTGGCACTGCCGTTAATTGCCAGCTGCGCAATTTTTGAGCAACGCGGCTTTAAATACGTTATGATTACCTGGGGCTTTTGGCTTATCAACTTTGTACTGATGGGTGCTGTAATCTGCCACTGGGCTGTTGTTGAATGGCCACGAATGTAAGTATTTATTAAAATCGTTATAGCAAAAAGACTGCCTTTGGGCGGTCTTTTTGTTTTTAAGGCTGTAGGAAGTGGTTACACTTTTTTTCTCTATCTTAGGCATAATAACCTGAAAATCAATTAAATAAGGTGGTTTAGCTTTTAGTTTATCAGCAAAAATGTAACCTCCCTAAAAGTATAAATAATTGAAAATTATGTAGTTACAAAACAATAAAATTATAAAGTGTATTTTGAAGAGAAAAGTGTAACCACTTGCTGTAATTTATAGCTACTACATTACATATAGAACATAATGTAAAAATAGTCAGTTATAAATCTTGGCTATAGTTTATATGTAAAACCAAACAGTATTTGCCTTTAAGCGATGAAAGCGGCGCGATATATTAGCACGGGCTGAAGACAGATGGGTTTATATCCATCCTTCTCGTATAGCTTTTGAAATTAACTCGGCCGAGTTTTGGCAACCTGTTCTTTTGAGCATATTTTTGCGGTGGCGGTAAACGGTTTCAAGGCTTATATACAAATGCCCTGCAATGGCTTTGGCGCCCATACCGTTCATAATGCAAATAAGCACTTCCCGCTCCCGGCGACTGATGGTATTTTTAATGGGTATAAGTTCGTTCCCCACTTTTACGTCAATGTATGAGGGCTCGCCGTCAAACCCGATAAACGACAAGGTAGGCTTGCCCTCCATTTTCAGGTAACCTATATCGGCGTGAGACCCCAGGGTCCTTAAAATCCGTCCGTCTTGGTGCTGTTCAAAAGCCACAACCTGGTATAAAATACGGGTATATGTGCCATCGCTTTTTTGCATCCGTATGTCCATCCTTATTTTATACTTAAATATTTTTTCAGGCGGAAGTCCGAGTAAAAAGTGGCCTACTTCATTCTCAAAATTTACAAATATCTTCTGGTCGTCCGGATGTACTTTATTGAAGAGAAAGGCCAGCGTGGCATCCTCTGGGCGATAGCCCAGCACTTTTTCAATAGACGGGCTTACATACTCAAATTCGGCAGTGCTTACGTTAAACAGGTAATAGTACGACTCTCCTACCTGAAAAAAACGGAGCAGGGACGATGCCAAATCTTTTGCCAGCTTGTCTTTTCCCGCCTCTGATACAGCTTGCGGCGGTGAATAATGTTCCCAAATTGTTTTTGCGATATCGAATGGTTTCTGATTCATTATTTACAAATTATATGAAGTGAAGTAAGGTATGTTGCTCCGGTCAAATATAAAAATACCCAAAATTGGGTATTGATAATACTTTTTTAAACAGGAACCTTTGCATGCTTTAAAAGATATTTAAAAAGCGTAAAAGGATATAAAAATATAAACCCTCGGCAGCCGAAAAGAGGATTTAGAGTAGGCGCTAAAAAAATTAATCTATGAAACATACCATTAAATTTTTTGTATTTATTTTTTCATTATTACTTTTTTTACCCGGGATATTTGCTTTTAAAACTGTATTGAAAAGCGAAAAGAAAGCTACAGTATTAACCTGCGAAAGAAGATGCGGTGTATGTAATGGTTCAGGCAAGTGCCCAAGTTGTTTAGGTACCGGAAAATTGCGATGCAAGGTGTGCGGAGGTTCAGGCCAGGTTGCCAATTTTGCCGGCGAAGCACAAGATATTATCAATGCAGCCACTGGTACGCCCAGCAACCAGTCGGCGCCGTCTACTATTACCTGTAGCAATTGCCAGGGTACCGGAAAGTTAGATTGTACGTGGTGCAACAGTAGCGGTTTGTGCCTTGTTTGTAAAGGTACCGGTGAGGTGCCCGGTAATTAAAAGAAATATTTTTACTCATTAAATTACCCGAATGAAAAATTATAT
>CAISWS010000411.1 GCA_903889265.1 uncultured Bacteroidota bacterium | reverse complement strand
CTGCGTACGCTGGCTAATGGTTTAAAACGCTTTGCAACTATTGAAGAAGAGCTTGCAAAAAACAATTCAAAAGCAATTTCAGGCAAAGTTGCGTTTGAGCTTTTTGACACCTTCGGGTTCCCCGTTGACTTAATACGTTTAATGGCCGCTGAAAAGGGATATACCGTTGATGAAAAGGGCTTTGAAACTGAAATGGCCGCCCAAAAAGAACGTGGGCGTAGCGCAGCAGCTACCGAACAAAGCGATTGGGTAAGTGTTGGCGACGATGTAAAAACAGACTTTATAGGCTACGACTTTAGCGAGGCCGATGCCCACTTAGTAAAATACCGCAGCGTAAAACAAAAGGATAAAGAATTGTTTCAACTGGTGTTGGATAAAACCCCTTTTTATGCCGAGAGTGGTGGCCAGGTGGGAGATACCGGTTACCTGGATTTTGGCGGGGAAAAGGTAGACGTATTCGATACCAAGAAGGAAAACGACCTGATAATACATTGGGTAAAGAAGCTGCCTGCTAAGGTAAGCGCCAATGTTCACGCAAAAATAAATGTGCCGCGCCGTAACGATACCATTAAAAACCACAGCGCTACCCACTTGTTACAAGCCGCTTTAAGGCAAGTGTTGGGCACCCATGTACAACAAAAAGGCTCATTGGTTCAACCAGACCAGCTGCGTTTTGACTTTGCCCACTTTGCAAAAATGACCGATGAGGAAATTGCCAAAGTGGAACAGATTGTGAACGATAAAATAATGGAGAATGTGCACCTGGATGAGCGCAGAAATGTGCCTATAAAAGATGCAGAGAAACTTGGCGCAACCATGTTGTTTGGCGAAAAATACGGTGAGTTTGTGCGGGTGATAACCTTTGATGAAAAATTTAGCCGCGAGTTGTGCGGTGGTGTGCATGTACAAAGCACGGGGCAGATAGGTTTATTTAAAATTATTTCAGAAAGTTCTATCAGTGCTGGTGTAAGAAGAATAGAAGCCGTTACAGGCAGAAAGGCACTGGAATATGTAGATGCCAAACTGAATGAACTAAACCTGATAACCGAAAGTTTTAAAGGCAGCAAAAACGTTTTGCAGGCTGTAAAAACTTTACATGAGCAAGCAGAACAACTGAAAAAAGAAAATGAGCAGTTGCAGGATAAGATAGTAGCAGGTTTGGTAAAACAACTTACTACTGAGGTAGCTACTTTGGGCAACGTTCGGTTTTTAGCCAAAACCAATATTGACGTAACGGGTGCCGATGCATTGCGCAAATTGGGTATACAACTGGTGCATGAGGTAAAAGATAATTACGTATTCCTGCTTTCATCAAACGCCGGTGGCAAAACCATTGTGCATTTGCGCATAGCACCATCGT
Source organism: uncultured Bacteroidota bacterium (assembly GCA_903889265.1). Lineage (GTDB taxonomy): Bacteria > Bacteroidota > Bacteroidia > Chitinophagales > LD1 > Bog-950. Next base: position 610 of record CAISWS010000411.1, on the reverse strand, counting down.
TAAACGTTAATGGCAACCAACTTTTAAAAGAGTTATCGGGTACCATCAAAGGCGGCGGCCCTGCTGATTTTGTGCAGGCGAGTGCGGGTAGTACGCAGGAGGTGGATGAGTTGATTGGGAAGTTGAAAGAAAGGTTTAAGTAGCGTATATTTGAGTATAAAAATTCAGGATATGGATATTCGAAATGAAATTAAAAAGTTGAGTGACGCTGAGAAAATAATTCTGGCAGAAGAAATATGGGATAGTCTTGAAGACCGAAATCAATCTTTTTTAAGCGAAGAGAAGAAACGGTTTTTAGATGAGCGGTTAGATGCTATTCAAAACGGGAGAGCCTCTTTTGTTTCTCTTGACGAAATAAAAAACAGGTTTAACTCTTTAAAATGAGTTTTGACTATAAGATAGAAGATGTAGCTGGTGCACAAGTGTTGGAAGCAATGTTATGGTATGAAAATCACCGGCAGGGATTAGGAGATGAGCTTTATTTATGTTTTGAAGAAGCGATCCAAATAATCTGCCGGAATCCTTTCTATGAAAACCGATATAAAGGACTTCGGATATATAATATACACAGATTCCCTTACCAGATAGTTTATAAAATCGAAGTTGAAAT
>CAISWS010000410.1 GCA_903889265.1 uncultured Bacteroidota bacterium | reverse complement strand
TGTTTTGGTAAACGGGTAAAAATTCGACTTATAAATATCGGGGTGGGCATGGTAATCATCCGCATTAAACTTATCGAAACCCTCTCGGTAATACATATCGCCGCTACCCAGCTGTGCATAAACTGCCTCGTCAAACTCGTTGTAGCAGAAATTATAAGCGCTCACTTTTTTTATACCCAGCAGGTCCAGCAAAAACGCTGCTCCCCTCGATACCCGCCCCGTGCCCGTAAGTACAATTTTAAGTTTGGGCAGTTTTATTTTGGCAAACTCCAGTTGTGCCTCGGCAAAGTTATGGCATTCGCTCATTTGCTTTAGGCTGAAGGCCCCGCTTTTAAGGCCAATCATCCTTATAGCATGGTAAGCGCCAACAATACCGGCCCAGCGGCCAAAAGCTATCAGGCGTTTGTTCTTGTCGTCAGTCAGGGTTTCCCAGTCTATCAGTCGTATTTTTTTTTCGAGCACTGCGTGTAGCAGCGCCCTGTTGGCTGGTTGCTTTTTAATGGTATGCGAGAAAATAAAATAGGTTTTTTCCGGAATCAGCAATGGAGGTTGAATCTCCTTTACCCCCAGCAAAACATCGCAGTCAACCAGGTCTTCCTTTAACTCAATGCCATGATAACGGTATTCGTCATCAGTATAGCAACGGTGTTTCGACGACTGAACAAATATTTCAAAATCCGGGTTCTCCTCTTTTAAGATGGCACACTGCGAAGGGGTAAGTGGCACCCGGTTATCCTGCGGCTCGCGCGTTTCATCTAAAATTCCAATCTTCATATAAAGCAAATGTAAAAAAATACGGCACTGTGGGTAAATACCATAGAACGCTGACCCGCGGGTCAGCGTTCCATTACCTGCCATATTGCCATAGAACGAACTTTGGCAGGCAAATTGATTATCTTTGCAGTGTTCTTTGAAAATAGTGCTGGTAGCCTGTATTTATTTAAACACTAAATACTTACTACTAAATACTAAAATTGGGGCTGACCGGAATTGACGGGAAGCATTGATGGTAAACCGGCGTGTCGTGGGTGTGTAATACCACGTTAATCCATTACGTATACTTAACAAACGGCGAATATAACTACGCCATGGCTGCTTAATCTTAGAGATTAACCACCATTTGCTCCACGCTTGAGGCACAATACACAGCGTGCAAGCAACCAAAAACGGGTGCTGGCTGTTGCAGAATGGTTCCCTGCAACAGTAAGGTATAAAAGGACCTAAGGAATGAGGTGGTGGGTTGCTTAACCTGCCTCAATCCCTACAATTAATAAGTAACTACACATGTAGATAGTTTATCGCCAACTTGTCCGGACGTGGGTTCGAATCCCACCAGCTCCACAACTTTTAACGCCAGTCGGGAGACTGGCGTTTTTTGTTCTAAGCCACCTTATGCTGGGACGAGTTCAACTTCAATCTTATTTATTTCAAAAAATCCCCGGCACCAACCCCTTAACCCTTTCCGCATAAGCTTTGTATTGCTCCCCAAACTCCCGGTACATCAATTCCTCCTCAAACCGGCTTTTATGCCAGAAGGCAAAAAATGTAAGTGCCAATGCAACAAAGCCTTTTACCTGGCCGGTCATAATAGCGGTGCCTAAAACGGCTATTAAAATGCCGGTGTAAATGGGGTGCCTTACAATTTTATAGGGTCCGCTTATAATCAGTTCGTGGTCTTGTTTAAGTGTGGGTTGCGCGCTCCAGTTACCGGCGAGTGTCTGGCGTGCCCAAATGGCAAACAACACACCCGCCCAGGTTACGGCAAGGCCGGTAAGGGCTTTAGCCAGGCAGCGGGGTATTAACTCGTAACCCAGCCAGGTTCCACTAAACCGGTGGGTGTAGAGCAACACCATGGAGATAATTAAAAGCACCCGGTTTAAATTAACCCAGGGGCCATTGTGGGCTTCAGCCATGGGTTTGGCCTGGTTCCACTTTATCAGCCAGTAAAACAATAATGTCAGCCAGGGTATCAGTTCACCCGTGGCAAAAAACTGGTGAGGTGTCATACGATAAAAGTAGAAATTAATTTTTCCACTTTTATCAAAATTACGCTTTCATCTGCTTATATAATCTCCTCAATAAACCGGATGTAATATTTAAAGATTTGATTCTGAATATTACAACCCCGGTTGCCCTTCGTGCTTATGTTTATTTTCTGAACGGCTATGTATGGCGTTAAGCGATGCTATCAGTTTATCAATGGCTCCTACCAGTGCATGCTTGTATGAATCAGCATGATTTTTAGCCACAGTGTGCGGCATACCTTCAATATGTGCTTCAAGCAAACATCGTTTGTCACTTGCTCCTTCCTTATTACCATTTTCATCAGAAAGATGAACTTCTAAACGCGTTATCTGCTTGTTAAACCTGTCCAGTTTATCGTTTAAAATAATAATTAGCGGGGCCGTTAACTCTTCGTTGGCCTTAACGTTATGGGCAGTTTCAAATTGAATTATCATGGTTGTGGAATTTTAAAATTTGAATTATTTAATTACTGAATACGGTTACTTCATTCAGGGTTGGTATCATAAACAGGGTAATCGGTATAACCCTTTTCAGTGGCAGTGTAAAACAAATCCTGGTGGAGGTCGGTTGAAAGTGGCCAGTTCATTTTAAACCTTTCAACCAGGTCAGGATTACAAATAAACGGCCTGCCAAAAGCTACCAAATTGCAGAGGCCACTATCAATATCCTGCTCAGCTTTTTCCTTATCATAACCTCCGCAGAGTATCATAGTATTTTTAAAATTCTTCCTTATAAGTTTTTTAATTTCTATCGGTACAGCCGGTGCACCCATAGCAGAATGGTCAACAAGATGAATGTAGGCTATATCAAGCTGGTTAAGTTGTTTTGAAAGGTAGTCGTATGTGGCATCAATTTCAGGATAGTGCGGCATGTCGCTTGCCACGCCATACGGCGATAACCGGATACCGGTTCTTCCGTCGCCTATTGCCTCGGCTACGGCCGTAGCAACCTCAATAATAAACCGGCAACGGTTTTCAGTACTTCCCCCATAATTGTCCGCTCGGATATTACTGATAGGCGACAGAAACTGCTCAAGCAAATATCCATTGGCCCCATGCAATTCTACTCCGTCAAATCCGGCATCACGGGCATTTTTAGCGGCCGAAACATATTCTGCCTTTGTATTCTCCAGGTCTTCCGGGGTCATAGCTTCGGGCACCATAAAATCCTGCAACATTTTCTCATCAGTCCACATTTGTCCCGCAGCTTTTATTGCAGAGGGCGCAATTATCCTGGCACCTTCGGGCATATTGAGCGGATGGCTGATTCTGCCTGTATGCATCAACTGAACAAATATTTTCCCACCCTCTATGTGCACTTTATCAGTTACAATTTCCCAGCCTTCCACTTGCTGCTTGCTGAAAATTCCCGGTATACGGGCATAGCCCAAACCGTTGGGTGATGGTGACGTGCCTTCGGTTATAATCAAACCGGCTTCGGCACGTTGCGCGTAATATTCTGCCATCAGTGTGTTGGGTATATTTCCGGTTGCCCTGCATCTGGTCATAGGCGCCATAACAATACGGTTTTCTACTTCCAGTGCCCCAACTTTTATAGGCGTTAGTAATTTATATTCTTTCATGGTTTGTTCTTATTTATGTTTTTGCCCTAAGGTTTCAATTTTGTTCAGCCACTCCAGTCTTTTCTTTTCGTCCGACAATTTAACCGGACTAAATGTGGTTATGCGAACGGGATTTATTCCGCAGAATTGCAAAATTCCTTTTTGCATCGAATTACTGACGGGACTTCCGTAGATAAGAGAGTAATACCATTTTGGCGTATCCATAGTTACAACTAACCTGGCCGATTTCCCCTTTAACAGTTTATCCCATAACAATGAATTGTGGTGGTACTTAAAAGCGAAATTCGGAAGGAATACCCTGTCAATAAAGCCTTTCAGCAGCGCAGGATAAGTCCCCCACCAGTTAGGATATATCAGTACCAGGTGTTCCGCCCATAAAATATCCTGCTGAATTTTTAGAAGATCCGGCTCAAGTTCCGAAACCACTCTGTAACCATAGGCCAGAATAGGATTAAAGTGCAAATCTATCAGGTTTACAAACTTACATTCCGCACCGGTCGATTCTGCACCCTTCTTATATCTTTCTGCTAAAGCTAAACAAAAGCTTTGCTTATCCGGATGGCCATTAATTATAAGTATCCTGTTTTTCATTCGCCCCTATCCTCATCCAGGTCATTATGGTCGTCTCCGCCTAAACTGTAGTAATCATTCTCCTCATCTTCGCTTCCGTTGGTATGCTCTCTTTCATCCAATTCTGAACCCGGCACATCCAGATCATCGCCGGATACATCATCTTCAAAACTCTTCTCATTTCTTTTCCCAACCTTCTTTTTCCGGATGGGTTCTTTAGCAGGGAGGGCTGCATCAAAGTCATCAGCATCCGCACTAACGGTTTTTTCGGTTTCATTCGGACGTTTTGATTTTGTAATATCCTCCGGATCGATATCCTGCTCCTCCTTCGATTTTCGGTATATATCTTCACTTGCCGGGTTTATAGGATAAGCCGGAATTTTCCCGCTTACTTTTGAATCACTTTTTTTATTACCAGCACCCTTTTTTTTTATTTCGTTTTTCATAAAATTTATCCCTCTTTTTCGCCTTAAATTATGTAGTAATCATTTTGTATCGACAACGAATTTTTGTATTGCAATGCAAAGATTCAATCCTTTAGCCTGTCGGCTATTACACAATTCGGGGTAAGAGTTACATCATTCACACTTTTTAAATATGGCTGGCATCGTTGATGTTGTTTATAAAACCAACTGTTGGTTTTTAAATGAGATTATGACAGCTCTGACATTTATTTTTGCGGAACTTTTTACCACGAAAAAGATGTAATCATTACATCAATGCTTTCATCTGCTTATAAATAAACTCTGCGGCAAATTTGGGCGCCAGGCGGTACAGAAAATCCAAAAACTTTGCATCGTTGCCAATCAATACACGGTAGCGGTTTTTCTCCATGGCCTCAATAATTATCTGTGCAGCTTTCGGGGCTGGTGTCATCTTTATCGAAGAATTTTCTTTGGTTACCCCGGTTTTCAGCTCCGCTCCTGAATTGGCCGCTATATTGGTATCAATGGCACCGGGGAAAACTATGGTTACTTTTACTGGCGTATCCAACAGTTCTGAACGCAACCCTTCGGTAAATAATTTTACTGCTGCCTTTGAAGCCCCATACACACTTTGCCCGGGCACCGGCAAAAAACCGCCCATGCTTGATATGTTTACAATATGTGCTTCAGGGCGTTTTAGCAGGTGTGGTAAAAAAGCTTTGGTCATATAAACCGTTCCGTAAAAGTTCACGTTCATCACCCGCTCTATGGATGCATAGTCCAGATCTGCGATATGCACAAACTTCTGAATGATGCCCGCGCAATTGATGATTCCATCTACTGAACCATGCGCTGCAATTACCTCGGCAGGCGAAGCCTCAACCGCAGCCCTGTCCGCTATGTTAAGCGTGTAACAGGTAAGGTTCTTGCCTTTATCACCCGCCAATTTGAAGGTTCCGGCCAGCGCAGCCTCGCTTAAATCTACGGCAGCTACACGCGCACCTTTGCCAAGCAGGTTTAATACCAACTCGCGGCCCATGCCATTTCCACCGCCTGTTACTACTATGGTTTTGTTATTTACCTGCATAATCAATTGTATTTATCTATTGCTTAAATGCTTGTTTAAAATTGAGCAATTTCTTTCAATTGCTTTATGACCGGGATCATCTGCCTTATTGATAAAAAAAAGGCAGGCCCATCAGGGCCTGCCTCTGTAATACATTCAAATTAACCTTCTTTGCTGACTACTGAATTTTCACGATTTTCTTTGTAACCGTTTCGTTATCCGAAATTATTTCAAGAATATAAGTTCCTGCTGCCTGCTCTTTCAAATCCAGGTTTTTGGTATAGCTGCCGTCAAACGGTGTTACTATATCGTCAAAAATCCATTGTCCGGTAACGCTGGTCAGTTTAACGTGTAATGAAGGAGCTGCATTGTTTTGGTAAGTTACTGTGAGGTGGTCGGTTGCCGGTACAGGTAAAGCGGAAAACAAATAATCGTGTCCTGCATTTTGAATATCTACAGTGTGGTTCACCGTTATGTTAAAGCTACAGGTATCTGTTGCCCCTGAGCCATCGGTAACAACAAACTTTTGTGTAGTCACGCCAATAGGGAAGGCCGCGCCGCTTGCCAGGCCCGAGATCCGTTGAACAGTTGAATTGGTACAGTTAGCAGCCTGGGTAGGAGCTGTATAATGTATTACGGCAGTTGTAGCTGCCCCGGATATAGTAGTGCTTATATCCGAGGGGCAGTTTACGATTGGCGCAACCGTATCGCTGGTTTGAAAAATCATATAATAAACTGAGGTATTCCCTGATGAATCGCGCGCGGTAATTGCAACCGGTGTTATAGCGGATGTAGCAAAAGTGCCTGCCACCGGGTTCTGGGTTAAGCTTACGCCCGAACAACTATCGCTTGCGTTAAACAAGTCAAGCAGATTAGGTACTTTCGACGAACAGTTGTTTAATTCCGTATCAACAACAAACCCGCTCAATGGCACGGTAGTAAAGTAAGGCTTAATGGTGTCGCTAATGGTAACTTTCTGTAAACAGGTTCTTATGTTATGCGAGTTATCTGTAGCTGTCCATGTAACGTGTGTAATGCCCACACCATAAGATGTTGGCGCATTGTTTGTTACCGAAGCAAGGCCGCAGTTATCAAATGCGGTAGCGGTGCCCAGGTTTAACGCTATAACAGAGCAACTGCCAAATGGTGCATATAACAAGGTATCATGCGGACAAGTAATGGTCGGTCTTGTTGTATCAGGCCCGGTAGTGACTACCACAGGTGGCGATTGGTACTTACAACCGTATGTGCTTGTTACCGTAACTATATAACTTCCGGGTAAAACCTTTGCGGCTTGTGTAGTATCACCATTACTCCATTTATAAGCCGTAAATGAACTGTCAGCAAAAATTATCACACTGTCAGATGGGCATGCATAAGCTGAAGTGGCTGTAATAATTTGGGCCGGGGCTGGTTGCAGGTAAACATGAAGGGTATCAAACCCTGAACACCCCGCAGTATCGCGTAAGAACACCTGGTATGAGCCTGTATCGTAAAACCAACGTGAGTTACTTGTGCTGCCATTGCTCCAGTAAATTGAATCATATCTGGCACCGAGGTTAACATACAAAGAATCATGCGTGGTACAGATATACTGTGTAGTATAAACATCCAGCTGGCCTCCATCTAAATCAAGCATGCGGAGGTTTGTGTCCACGCATCCGAAATTATTATTCGTTATTACAGCGTAGAAAATAGGGCCCCGGAACGGAACACTATCCGGGTAAAAAATATCGTTATTGAAGCCAACTCCGGTATATCTCTTTCCCCCTGTGGTATCAAAGGCTACCGGCGGGCCGGAAGCGCAATACGATAAGAATGTATAAGGTAGGTTATAAGCCTTGCTGTTAACCGTAATAATTGCAGAAGCGCTACTGGTACATGCACTTTGGGTTACAGTGTAAACGATAGTGTCAGAGCCGGGGCCCGAAGTATGTGAATCCAGTTTTGCATTGCCGAGGCTATCAACAATAAGATAGGTACCTGACCATACCCCGCCAACTGGTGTAGCGCTGATTGCATATGGTGCGGTGGCCTGGCAAACCGTAGAAGGTGCGCTAATAGTTGGGTTTGGTATAACGGTATTTATCCTTACATTTTCCGTCCGTACTGAGGAGCAGCCATTTACTGTTACTGTGCGGGTTAATGTATGGTTACCACCTCCTGCAGTAGCAGGATTAAAAATGGTTCCGGCTATACCGGCACCCGAGTATACGCTGTTGGTAGCCGGTAATTGTATCGGAGTTTGATTAATGCAGTATACGGAATCAGCAAACAGGCTATCAGTTGGTGGATTGCTTACCAATACCGATACCGTACTTATTCCAATACATCCGCCAACACTATCAGCGTACGAATAGGAAATAACATGCAGGCCATTACCGGCCTTTCGCGGATTAAACATGTTTCCGGTAATTCCGGCTCCCGTCAGTGTTCCACCCACAGGGCTAACGCTAACGGTGTAGTTGGAGCTATCGGTTATGCAGTATCCATTGTTTAACCCACTGATGGATGTAGTCGGTCCGGGAGTTACACGAAGCACAAATTCGTTACCCGCAATGCTGGCTCCGCATCGGTCCGTAGCTACAATGTGATACTGGTTAAAGTTGGCAGGTTGAATGGAGGCGAAATACAAAGTACTATCGCTGTTCAATTGTATGGGATTGCCTAAAGTATCGTAACTATACCATGCAAATGTTATCCCGCTTGCGTAACCAGCCAAATCGGGTGTAATACTAACAGTTTGATTTTGACAGTAAGTAACGTTAGGGAAAGGATTACTAAGCTGGAAATTATCAATAACATCTACATATATGCTACAGCTGGCGGAGTTGCTGAAATAATCGTAGGCCGTGTAGGCAATGGTATGAAATCCGGAGGTGAAGTTATACACCGAACTTGTATCAGCAACACCATCGATAGTATGGGTAAGTGTAACCGGGCCTCCGTTATCACTTGTAGTTGGTACCGGAATGCGGAATTGCGCAGTGCAAACCCCTGAATCCGGAGCAATATGGTAAACCTGTTGATTGCCGCAGTTAATAACCGGAGGAGTCGTTTCAGTCACTATTACGTTGGTGGTGCAGTAAACCGTGTCGCCTGTGCCTTTTACAATAAACCGGTAATTTTCAAGGTGTGGGCCAGGGGTGAAAAACGCCCCGCTTCCTTCTCCTGAAACCAGTTGGATGCTAACACCCGGGCATGCGTTTAACTGGCCTGTGTACTGATCCACAGTTCCGGGAATCGGGTAGTAAACTATGGTACCTTGTCCGGTTCCGGTCTGATCTGCAAACGGCCAGTCAGAAATACAGGTTGACTGCAGCGGACGGATGGGATTTACTTTAACTGTAAAAGTTGCTGTATCCGTGTTGCCGGCTGTATCTTTAGCCACATATATTTCGGTAGTAGTTCCTACCGGGAATAAACTACCCGGTGGCAATCCGGAAACCAGGTAAGTTGAAACACATGCACTGTTGTCCGTTCCAACCGGTGCGGTAAAATTCTCAATGGCACCGCACATGCTGTTTGTACTGTCAACAACATTTGCCGGTGCGGTAATAACCGGCTTAATGGTATCCTGTATTGTAACAGTAAACTTAGCCGTATCGGTGTTGCCCGCAAGGTCGCTCACCACATAAATTTCAAGGGTGGAACCAATAGGGAATTCTGAACCCGGTTGAAGCCCTGCCATCAGGTAGGTATTCACACCATTAGCGCAGGTATCCGTTCCAACAGGGGCCGTAAAGTTTATTACGTTAGCGCAACTGCCGGGATTAACCTCCTGCACTATATTTGGAATAGTAACAATGTGTGGCTTTTCCGTATTTACTACTGTTATGTTCCAGCTGCAGCTGGCATTATGGCCATTGGCCGAAACGGAATATGTTACCTGTGTAGTACCTATCAGGAAGTTTGGCGCATTAGGTGCAAGAGGAGCAGATAACGTGGCCGTCATACACGATTGACTATAAAAAGGAGTAACTAAAGGTATGCCCCCGTAATCCGGAACATACGCAGTACATTTTCCCGGATCGTTATTTACACTAAAGTCAGTCGGGCACCTTAGCGTAAGGGTGTTATTGTCAACAACAGTTACGGTGTAAATACAGTTATTGTAATTGCCAAATTCGTCTGTTATCCGGTATTGTTGAACGGTAGTTCCCAAAGTGAAAAAATGAGTGCTGTTGCCACTCCAAATGCCAATACTGGGTGGATTACAGTCATAACTTACACCGGTAAGTACCGGTGGTGATAATTGAGCCCCGCAAACGTTGGGTAAAATATTTAAAGTAGTATCATTAGGGCAGGCGCTGGTAAAATGAGGCGCAATAGTATCTTTTACAGTAACGTTGAACGTACACCATCCGCGGTTATTTTCTATGTCAACGGCAGTGTAGATAACAGTTGTTGTTCCGAAGGGAAAAGCCGCACCGCTATCTAAACCGGAATATAAAATCGGACTATAAGAATGCCCGTCAACATCAATTGCGGGAGCAATGTAATAGTCAATTTTGGCGGTGCACAGGCCCGAATCGTTTAGTGCTGTAATATCGTGCGGGCAGGTCAAAACCGGAGGCTGGTTACTGGCTACCGTGATATGAACGGCACAGGTTCCTGCATTTCCATATATATCTGTGCCTTTCCATACTGCGGTATATAGGCCTATGCTTGCAGTATCGCCACTTGCTTTGCCGGATAGTAAAGAGATGGTTACCGGCGCGCCGAGGTTATCAATTGCGGTAGGGGTTGCATAGCTAAGTGTAGTATAATCAACTCCGGTATTAGCTAAAGCATAAAGTGAAGGACAAGTAAGTACCGGAGCTATGGTATCTTTTACTGCAATAGTAAAACTGCAATAGCCCGTATTGCCAGCCGCGTCCGTGCTGGAAAAATACTGGGTTGTTGTACTGATGTTGTGCCACCCAAACTGCGGAAATCCGGAGGTCAGGGTCACTGTCATACCACCACCGCTGGTGTCGCAGTTATCTTTTACGGTTGGCATATTGTAGCCAATATAAACAGCAGTATCGCCGGGCCCAACATAATATACCTGATTGGCAGGGCAGGTTAATACCGGCGGCTGGTTGTCAATTACTGTAATAACTGATTGAAAGTAAGATTTGTTATTGCTGGAATCTTTATAGGTATAATTAACGTAGGTTGTTCCAATGCCCCAAAGCGAATCCCCGTAATCCAATCCGAGGGAGTAATGTGTAGGTAAAATTAATCCTGAACAATTATCCATGGCAGAGGTTGCGGGTATTGTATAAGCGGCTACGCACTGTCCGGGCCGGGCATCAAAAACACCCCCTAAAGGATAGGTTGTAATAACCGGTGGCGTTACATCCTGCACGTCAATGGTTATTGTTACATCCAGGCTATCAAAGAACTCATTTTTTATCCGGTACACTATGGTCGATCTGCCAATTGGAAATCCTGACCCGGGTGGCGGACCCGAAACGCGCGTGGCAAAGCAATAGCCGCCGCAATAGTCAATACCCGCAGGCTCCTGGTAATTTACATATGCCAGGCAGTTATAGCCGGCGGTATCATGATAATAACTGGTAAAAGGTTGCTGAAGGTATGGACCCACTGAATCGTGATAGATAGTCACTTTACCCCTGCTAAGGCCCACGCAACCTTCATAGCTTACAGGCGCATCGTATATAACAACGGAATCAACGGTTGAATATCCATAGCCAAAGTAAGGTTCGTAACTGAATCCCCCATAAGCTTGCACGCCGTCTGCTATGGGAGTGTTTCCGGTAGCCGTGTAGTAATAGTTAAACGAACTGACACCCGTGTAAGTTGGATTTATCAGTACCGGCATTTGTGCACATGCAGGATAAATAGTAAGGTTTGCCGGTGGGCCAACCGGCAACTGAAATATTCTGTCAGTAGTATAGCTTGACGATTTGCTGATACACCCTTCGGGAGAGACATAATTAGCATAGTAACTGCCATTATTACTAATGTATATATGATCAGTGCCGGTATCCCCGGTACTCCACGTTACTCCCGGGTAATAGTAATGCGGAAAAATACCCGCCTGAGGTTCCCCTGCTAAGGTAAGTCGGGTTGAATCCTGGCCCGCGCAGTAAGGTGGAATTATTCCGCTGGCGGTTACGGTCATGGTTAAAGTTTGCTCTATACTAAAATTATGGGTCAGGGGAATGCTCCAGCCGCAACAGGCGCTGTACTCCTGAAGGCTTATGCTAAAAAGATCAAAGGAGCCGGAATTAGGAGGGAAGAATTTCCATGATTTTGCCGTGGATTGCGTTAGTAAATTCCCGTTTTTGTAAACCTTCCATACATATGCACTCTGTGTAGTATCCGATGGTATCAGAGAAACTGAATCGTTTGCACAAACTACAGAAGGTAAAGGGAAATAAGGAAGAGGCCCCTGGTTGGTAGCGGTGAAGTTTACAAACTGATAACTGTTTCTGTAAAGAGTGTTTTCCTCGTCAATTTCGTATGGTCCCTGGTTGCCAATTGCAAACTCCATATATGTTGGAGTGTTCAAAATCGGGTTCAGGCCAACGCCTGTATTACCATTGAGCTGAAAAACACTGACCTCATCATCCGTACCTTTAATGATACCTAAAATTGAGTTTGCACAGACATGTGATGTATCAACCCCTAAAATCAACTGGTTATAGTAACCTCCTAATCCATAGGTTTGAACCTGTACACCATCAGTACCATTCTGCCCATTGCCACCGTTACCACCGTTGCCACCATTGCCGCCGGTAGCGCCCTGGTAACTTGGAAATACAAGATTGCCAGCCGGAGGCCCGGGATATCCTAAAGCACCAGGGCCGCCCTGTCCGCCATATCCTCCTTGTCCACCGGTACCTGCCTCACCCAAATTATAGGTAATGTTACCAGCGGCAATATTGAGACTTTGCAAGGCATATATTCCATAAACCGCGCCGCCGCCGCCACCGCCACCGCCGCCGCCTCCTCCTTCACCGCCACCACCGCCAGGTCCGCCTGGGCTGGAGAGATTAAAGACCAGGGAACCGCAAATGCTGCTCCCTAAGGCATTGGAAAAATATTCAATAGTTGCTAAGGTTTTTTTCATTGCCGTGACCGGTTCACCCGCTAAACCAGCACCGGGCGGAGGACTTGGTATTTCTACTGTTGTAATTCCACCGGCGCCGCCGCCACCGCCACCGCCGCCGCCGCTTCCTGGCTGGCCTGCGCCACCTGTTCCAGGTACAAAAAACGCAAAACCTTGAATGGATCCGATACTGCTTACGCCATCCGCCCCGGAAGGGCCATCCTGGCCATTGGTACCCGGGGTACCATATTGGCTGATTGGGGTGGGTGATGGAAGGGTACCACTCATTATATCTGTAAGAGTGCTGGGGTCGGTCATTTCATTTTCATACTCATTCACGTAACAATTAAAATCACAAGCCTGTCCGGGGGTTCCTCCGTAGCCGCCGCCGGCAGAATATCCATTGCCTCCATTGCCTCCATAATATGGAGGTGATAACTGGCATCCGTTTGAAAGGCAACCCGAACCCTGGCACGCTATATAACCCTGCACCGCACCGCCAAATCCACCGCTTCCGCCGACGGTTTGAGGGATTGCAGAAGGATCGGGCATGTACACAGGCTGATTGCCATTGGTAGTATGTGCAACGTCAATCTGTTGCCCCCCTCCCTGCGTATAATTGGCATACTCTCCATCCAAACCGTTACCTCCATATCCGCCATTTTCAGCATCGCTCGTGGCTATACCTAAATTAAGAAGCGTAATATTAGTATCGGAGCTCGCGTATATGGCGTAAATAGAATATCCGTCTCGGTTATTGGAGTAAGCATAATGCTCGCTGCTATTATAAACACCTAAGTTAAAGTCTTGCAGACGGATATCCCGAACATTATTGAGCTGTATACCTATTATCCCTACCACCTGAAAGGTATCGCCGTAGTCATCAATGGTGTCGTAGACGAAAGGTGGATTGTTAAGAGTTATATTGGTAGTAACCGTTGGGCTTTTGGTCCATACGCCATTATTATCAGTAAAGGAACCCTGAACTGTAATACCAGAAGGAAATTGAAGCGTGGTATTATAAAAAGTATAATCGCCCCCTGCCATTAATATAGGAGTGCGTGTATTATTGGCCTCATACATGGCAATTGCGCTCGTAAGGTTGGTAGGGTTGGCAGCAGTACCCGAACCTGTACCGGTTGGGGTAACATAAACTGCGCTGGTGCTGGTGCATTGTGCAAACGATACCTCAACCAGGGTAAAGCTTATAATCAATAAAATAAACGCAGTTTTAAACGTAATTACTTTTTGCATAAAGGGGGGGGTGAGATGAAGACAATTATTCGAAACTAACGGCTAAATTTCCAGACTAATATTTGGTATTAAAATCTGCACAAATGTATCACTATTACAGGGCTGTAGGATTACACTTTTGATTAAAAATCGGGAAGCCAGTTTTACCATTCATTCGCCAATCCTTCATAACTTCATTGCATGAAAACCTCCGGAAACCGAAGGCAGGATGATCTGCTACAATTAATACAAATTCTTAACCCAAATGAGCGTCGGTATTTTAAGCTTTATAGCAACATTCAGCCCGGGGAGAAAAGATACATGCGCCTTTTTGATGCCTTAGAAAATAAAAAGGTATATGCTGCTGACGCGTTATGTAATGAATTGGGGCTTAACCCCGCGCAGCTGGCGGATGAAAAGTATTACCTGAGCCAGGTTTTACTACGCAGCCTCAGGAATTTTGATGATGAAACACAACCCGCCAATAGTATTTATAATGCCTTTGGATGTGCCAGGGCACTATATCACCGGGGGTTATATAGCTATTCGCTCAATCAAACCGAAAAAATACTGAACAGGATAAATAAACTGGAGTTGTATAGCGTTGCGCTGGATGTTATTTTCTTAAAACAGAGTTGTTTGCGACGCCTTTCTAAATTTAAAGAGCTTAGAGAAATGGAAGAGGAATACAGGATTTTACGCTCCTGCCACCACGAGCTCTTTGAAATGACGCAGTTAAGTTATGCTATTACTGAACTGGAACAAAAAAGAGGTACCGTAAAAGAGGCGCAAAAACTGCTGGCCAGCCCTATATTTAAACATAAGCCTAACGGTTTACGAACTTTTATTGTTTGGTTTAACCTGAAGTGTTATGAACATATTTTGCTGAAGGGTGACGCAGTTAAATGGGTGGATTTTGTAAGGAAAAGTGTAACCTATTGTGCGCAAAAACCACAAATACTTGACATGAATCCCCTCGGCTACTTGTACATGTATACTGACCTCGCATCAGCCGAAATGGGTATTGGAAATTACGAGGGGGCCATCAGGGAAATAGATAAATTATTGCGGCTGCTCGACAAACCTGC
>CAISWS010000409.1 GCA_903889265.1 uncultured Bacteroidota bacterium | reverse complement strand
CCGGCCTGCAACATTCCAGGCATCCAGGTTCCTTTTCATCTGCCTGATATGAACAGGAATATGCTCTTCATAAATACTAAGCCAATCATCAAATTGCATAATGCCATTATCCGAATGGTCAACAGTTGCTGTCTGCCAGGTATGCTTATCCAGGTTCTTAATCAAATCATAGGTCATCTTGCGCAGTAACTTAAACAGTTCCAATGCATCCTCCGTACTCTGTTGGTGATAGTTCAGTTTAGCCGCCCATTTATTCTCATCATACCCATAAACACCGCTTCCCGGCTCTGCAATAAACCTTCTGCAACGCACATAACTGTTTACTTCGCTATCGGCTATATGCACAATTATTTCATGCACACTCCATTTTTTAGGCGCAGGCTTCCATTGCCACATCTTTTTGGGAAATTCCTCCAGCGCTTCCATTAAAATAGAATAAGCTTGTCCGTACGAGTCAATCAGTAAGTTGCGTTCTTCGGTGGTCATACCCTTTGATTTTTATAAATGAAATTGTAAGATAGGGATAAAAAGAAAAAGCAGGAACCGCGATCCCTGCTTTTCAATTTCTTAACTATCTGTTTTATTATCCGTAAAGCACCGTCATTTCCAAAACCCTGCTTATCAGCGATTCGAAAATAATTTTGCCATCAGTGTTTGCCAGTTCTTTTTCTGATGCACGTTCAGGGTGAGGCATCATACCAAATACATTTTTGTTCAGGTTGCAGATACCGGCAATATTGTCAATTGAGCCGTTAGGGTTGGCCTCTTCGTTTACCTCACCGTTTTCATCGCAATATTTAAATAACACCTGGTCGTTATCATATAAACCCTGCAGGGTGGCTGCATCACAGTAAAATCTCCCGTCGCCATGCGCAATCGGAATTTTCAATTCAGCGTCCATAGGTATTTTGCAGGTAAGCAAAACCTTATTGGTTTGCGGCTTCAGGTAAACGTTTTTGCACTCATATTTCATAGTGTCATTACGCAATAATGCGCCTGGTAATAAGTGGCTTTCGCAAAGTATCTGAAAGCCATTGCAAACACCAAACACCTTGCCGCCTGCATTGGCAAACTGGATAACAGATTCCATTACCGGCGAAAAACGGGCAATAGCACCGGTGCGCAGATAATCGCCATAGCTGAAGCCTCCTGGTAAAATAATGCAATCATCTTTTGTAAAATCCGAAAGGTCGGTATCCTTATGCCAAACATAACGGGCCTCGCAGCCTATTACATTTTTCACAACATGAAACATATCTCTGTCGCAATTAGACCCCGGAAAAACAACAATGCCAAACTTCATAGTAACTTATTTTAAGGTTGATTAGTGGCTTATTTTAAAAAATATTGAGCACGGGTAAATACTGCCCTGCCAACACCAGCAAAATTAGAATTAAATGCATCACTTCACTCACCCATTTATTTTTTATTTGCATTAGCACCATACTAAAAATAATGGCTAAAGGAAGGCTAACCAGCACCCAGTGGCTTAAATGCGCCGATTGCTGCAAGCCAAATGCCAAAATGATTAAAAACAATAGGGTAATCAGTGAGGTTGAAAATTTGCGCACCTGAATAAGTGAGGAGTATAGTGCCCCCGGTAAAAGCGCAAGCGCCATGGCCGTCAACAACAACAAGGCCCCTAAAAGCATCCAGTCTGAGGGCT
>CAISWS010000408.1 GCA_903889265.1 uncultured Bacteroidota bacterium | reverse complement strand
CGGTGATGGTGTTTCACTACAAATTGCAACAGGAAAAAATGGCAAAATTGAAGTTTTAAAAAGATTTGACCGGCCCAACAGTCCAGGCCTTTTCTACTCACTGATAACCCAATACTGCGGCTTTACTAAAGATAGTGACGAATACAAATTAATGGGCCTTGCAGCATACGGCAACAAAACTAAGTTCAATTTTGATTGGCTCATTAACTATGAAAATGGTGAGTTGCTTTTGAACACGGAATATATTCATACCGTAGCCCCCAAAGCCCCTTCGCTCCATCGCGATGAAATGATATTTAATGAGGCCTTTGCTACTAAAGTGGGCGTTGCAAAAAGAATACCAGCCGCGCCAATTGCATCAGTCCATAAAGATATGGCTGCTTCCGCCCAACTTCATTTAGAATCACTCATTCTTAAAATAGCTGGCCATTATTTAAACACAACCGGTTTAAAAAAACTCTGCACTTCAGGGGGTGTGGCCATCAACTGCTTAATGAACCAGCGCCTGATGAATGAGCTACCAATTGACGACCTATTTGTACAACCCGCATCTACTGATGCTGGCATTTCTCTCGGCGCCGCCTGGCTTGCCGCAGTTGAAAACGGAGAAAGGCCGGTTACGCCGGCAGATGCTTTTTTAGGAAATGAGTTCAGCAATGCAGAAATAAAAAAGGTATTGGATATCTGCCAAATCGATTATACAGAAACCAACAACCCCGCCGAAGCCGCTGCAGAACTATTGGCACAAAACAAGGTAATAGGCTGGTTCCAGGGCAAAATGGAATTTGGTCCCCGGGCCTTAGGTAACCGAAGCATTTTGGCAAACCCGGCGGCACCCAACATTCAACAGGTAGTCAATCAAAAAATAAAATTCCGCGAAGGTTTCAGGCCCTTCGGCGCCAGTGTTTTGGAGGAAGAGTTGCAGGAAAACTTTGAAGGCAAACTTCCGGTCAGCCCTTATATGACCGTCACTTATCAAACCAAACCCAATAAAATCAGGGATTTACAAGGTGTAACCCATGCCGATGGCACTTGCCGTATTCAAACCGTAAACGAAACACAAAACGCCCTTTTCTATCAACTAATCAGGCATTTCAGACAAAAAACAGGCATTGGGGTATGTTTAAACACTTCGTTCAACCTTAATTACGAACCCATCGTTTGCACACCCCAGCAGGCCATTGCTACTTTCTATGGCAGCGGCTTAGATGCGCTCCTCATCGGCAACTATATAATCGGCTCATAACCGTATTAAAATCAACCACTTAAAAATAGATTGCTTCGCTGCATTTATTACTGCCTAAAGGGTTTGCTGTTATTGTATAATCTTCTATTTTTGCCCCGCAATTTTAAAAAATGGCCAACCTAAAAGAAGTAAGAATACGTATAGCCTCTGTTAACACTACCCAACAGATCACCAAGGCAATGAAACTGGTAGCAGCCTCTAAGCTGAAACGTGCTCAAGACCGCATATTGCAGATGCGTCCTTATTCAGAAAAACTGAATGAGATACTAAGCAATATCATGGATAACCTGGAAGGGGGCACGTCACTAAGCTTTAATAAAAAGCGTGCCGTAAAAAATGTATTGATTGTTGTTATCACTTCCGACAAAGGACTTGCAGGTGGTTTTAACTCTAACCTGATAAAAACTGCCAGAAAGCTGGTAAACGAAACCTATGCCCAGCAAAGAAGCAAAGGTGGGGTAAACATGCTTTTCGTTGGAAAGAAAGGTTTTGATTTCTTTAAAAAAGAACAGGACATTAACATCAACGCTGATAATGTGAGTTTGATGGCAGGCCTTACCTTTGAACGCTCACAAAAAGTTTCCCAGTTTTTGATGGACAGCTTTGCTGAGGAGAAATATGATGTAATAGAACTGGTATATGCCAAATTTGTAAATGCTGCTACCCAGCGTTTTATGGTTGAAAGATTCCTGCCGGTTGAAGCCAGCAGCGAAAAGAAGAAGAGCAAAGCCAAAGCCGACTACATATTTGAACCTGAAAAGGAACAATTGCTTGAAGAGTTAGTACCAAAAATCCTGAACACCCAGTTTTTTAAAGCGCTTTTGGATACCAACGCATCTGAACACGGCGCCCGTATGGTGGCAATGGATTCAGCTACCAACAACGCACAGGAGTTAATGAAGACACTCAAAATTCAGTATAACCGCGAACGTCAGGCAGCAATCACCAAAGAAATCCTTGAAATCGTTGGTGGTGCCGCCGCTTTAGAAGAGAAATAATTTTTAACGAGAATCAAGAACCAGGATACCAGAGTCAAGACTTGAGGTTTCGTATTATCTTGGTTCTTGATTCTAATATCTGGTCTCTGTTAAGATGGAAAACCTTCACCAACATATCGAAGCCCTTGTGTTCAGCTCTGAATCAGCTGTTACCACAGCGGATATTATCCAGGCTATGCATAAGGCCTTCCCTCAGGATTTGCTGGATGAGCAGGTAGTAACTCAAATTTTAAAAGACCTGGAAGAAAAATTTAAAAGCGACATTTTTGCTTTTGAATTGCGGGTTATCGGTGGCGGTTATCAGTTTTTTACCAAAGTAGCTTATCATCATACAGTATCTTCTTTTATCGGGCTTAAAGAAAAAAGAAGGCTTTCTACTGCGGCTCTCGAAACACTTTCAATCATAGCGTACCGCGGCCCTATCACCAAAACCGAATGTGAAAAAATACGTGGCGTTAACTGCGATTATTCAGTTGAAAAACTCCTCGAAAAAGAATTAATAGAAGTAGCCGGGCGCATGGAAAACATGCCTGGCAAACCCGTTATTTATAAAGTAACCCAAACCTTCCTCGATTACTTTGGCATCAACTCCACAAAAGAGTTACCAAAACTTAAAGACGTAATTCCTGTTTACGACGAAAATGTTGTAGGCGAAGTCCCCGAAGTCATTTCCGATAGGCCCGCCGATCCGGAATTGCCAATAGAAACTCCGCAATTGTAAATATTTCCCTATTGCTTATTCTTCCTGTTTTATTACTGCAAACTGCACTCTTTAAAAGATATTTATTATCAACCTAATTAAGTATTGAAGGTAATCCCGGCCACTGTGTGGTCACATCATGGTAGCAACAACCAATAAGAATACCTACAAAACCAGTTCGGTAATACCATTAAGTTAAGAGATGTAGGACCTCAGAGAGGTCATATATTTATAGAGATAACAGGGTACGAATGATACGACTCCAGAGGAGTCGCATAAAAATTGGATTAACTTCACAAAGCTGTTATCTATTTTACCACCATTTCCCTCGTAACTAAAACATGCCCCTCCTCCACAACTGAGCACATATAAACCCCGGCGCTTAAATTCCCGGCCTTAATACCGATGGCACCGAAACTATTATTTATCAAATACCTGCCCTGTTCCCTGCCAGCTATGTCATAAATAATTAGCGAGGCACTTTTAACATCCCCCGGCAACGTATATTTAACCGTAGCTATATCATCAGCCGGATTCGGATAAATCACTAAACCCGCATTTTCAATAACAGTTTTAATACCAGTCTCCGCCCCGCAATTAAACCTCGCCACAAAAACATCCGAGGTCCCCGTAACCGTTAAGCTATCCGGGCCAATTACAAAACTGCTATCATCATAGGTGCCTCCCACATAAGCATCTCCAATGCTGCTAACAGCAATACAGGTCTGGCCGGCAACATATGAATTGCCAAGATTTGCACTTCCCCCATCACCAAAACTGGTAGCACAGGTTATTTGTCCGTTGCTATCATAAGTTACTATAAAAATATGCCGGTTGGGTAACGTGGGAACAGTTAACAATGTATTATTAAAACGGATAGAATCACTGGTAAACCCGCCGGTTACATACGCATACCCTGCTGCATCGGCAGCAATGCTGTAACCAACACTATGCCCGCTGGTAAGCGCGGTTTGCGCCCACAATACATTACCGGCTGAATCATACTTTATCACAAAAAAACTGGTATCCGGCGTTGATTGATTTGGCCTGTATAAAGTCTGGCTGCCAAACTGAACTGAATCGCCTGTAAAGTAACCGGTGGCATAAATATTTCCATTGCCATCGGTAGTTATCCCATTCTCTATCACTGTGGAGTCCCCAATGGCATTTCGTACCCACAACAAATTACTGTCCAAATCGTAACGCGCAATAAAAAAACTATAGCTTTTTGCATTAGGGGCATAAACTATTCCATTGGTTCCAAGTCCCATGGAATCCCCGTTAAAATACCCCGCCACATACAGGTTATTGCCAAACGAAGCCAGTCCGGTAGCCACGCTGTAATTATCCATGCCATTTCTTGCAGTTGTAGCCCACATGGCCTTTCCGGCAGCATTGTATTTCACCAAAAAAAACTGCTCGTTGTAATAAATACTGTTATCTGTAAGTTCAACGCTATCGAACAGAATATCATCTACAAACGTGCCTGTGAAGTAGCTATTGCCCGCCATATCAACTGCTACTCCGGCACCGGTGGACGTATTGATACCACCAAGGTTCCTGCTGGTAGCGCATTTGGCCCAAATAGGGGTACCCAGACTATTGTATTTTATAGCACAAAACGCCTGATTTCCAACGCCATTGGCTTCCAGCGTAACTCCATTGCCAAGGTCATCAATAAAACCCATAAAGATGCCGCTAACAAATACGTTATTGGTATCATCAGTCGCCATAGCGGTAGCGGTAGGTCCGCCGCCCGGCGTGTTTTGATCAGTTACACCCCATTGAATAAACCCACTGGATAAAACTTTTGTAAGAAAAAACTCACCAGACTGCGGTACAGTAAAATTTGCAGGCCCAAACGTAAAGTTATTAATGTATTTCCCTGCAAAATATACATCCCCGCTTTTTGATGTGGTGATAGCAGTTGCCTGGCTAAAAGATTCGTCAGTTGAGTGCCTGGCCCACCTCCAGTCAACCTGCTGGGCAACACACAAATTGCTGATTATTAAACAGCAAAGCAAAGAGGGGAATATCTTATTCATAATTTACTTTAGGCAATTGTAATATCATAAAGTTCTGAAAAATATCCATAACCCGCAACAATCGCATGCCTGCCAAAATAATCGGGCTCACCCCTAAAGGGTTTCTCTCCTCCTTTAGGGGTTGATACCGGGCAGCCGTGCAGCTGCAATTTGATACGCAACCACAGCAACTGCTTACTCCGTTTTATCGTTGTGCTTAATTTCATCCCATTTGTATTCGCTCCCACATTCTTTTGCGCCCTTAGCATCTTAGCGGTAAATAATTGTATTTCCCCCATTTTGTTCTTGGCTTAAAATTTCCCATGTTTAAAGTCTCAACCCAATGCATATGAAAAAGCATATCCTCTTAGCATTCCTTTTCCTTGCGTTCTGCACTTCTGCGCAAACGCCTGATTACACACAATACGCGGACCCCTTTGTGGGCACCGGCGACCACGGCCACACATTCCCCGGCCCCACGATGCCTTTTGGCATGGTACAATTAAGCCCCGATACCAGACTGAAAGGCTGGGATGGATGCAGCGGTTATCACTATACCGATAAGGTAATCTACGGTTTCTCGCATACCCACCTCAGCGGCACTGGTTGCTCAGATTATGGCGATGTGCTTTTAATGCCTACCGTGGGCAAACCTCAGTTCAGCAACAAACAGTATTCATCTTCATTTTCAAAAAGCAGCGAAAAAGCGTCCCCCGGTTACTATTCGGTTTTCCTGGATAAACCCAAAGTAAAAGTTGAGCTAACTGTTACCAAACGTACCGGCCTGCATAAATATACCTTCCCTAAATCATCCTCTTCCAATATCATTTTAGACCTCACCCACCGCGACTGGGCCAAACAAGGTGAAATAAATATTACCGGCAATAACGAAATAAGCGGTATGCGGTTAAGCAAAGCCTGG
>CAISWS010000407.1 GCA_903889265.1 uncultured Bacteroidota bacterium | reverse complement strand
GCTGAGGGTGGCGACAAAGACTCATACTATTTCCTGGCTTCGCTATACTTTGACCGTTTGAAGGAGTACGATAAGGCCGAATACTATTATCTGAAATCCGTAGACGCGGGCGATAATGATGCATTGTTGGAGTTAGGCGAATTATATGAAGAAATAAGAAAGGATTATGATAAGGCTGAGTACTATTATCTCGAGGCCTTTAAAAAAGGCAAAAAGAAAGGCGCAGCTTTCGATTTAGTACTTCTTCACGAAACCGCGAAAAAGGATTTAACTGCAACTATAAATTATTGCAACCAATTATTGGCTGATAATCCAAATGACTTGTATGCCTTGCTGCTGCTTGCCATGTTTGCAATAATCGATTCAAATTATAACGAAGCATTTAAGCATGCTGCTGCATTCCTGAATTTGAAGGAAGCTTATGAAGATTTAGAGAGTGCAATTGATTTGTTAAGGGGCCTGATGGAGAAAAAGCAATACCATTTTGTCCTCAATCAATTTAAACAGGAAAACGGCTTGTTGATGCTGCATGCCAAACCCTACTACTACGCCCTTGCCTGGTTTATGCGCGATGATTTACCCGGCGAGTACGAAAAAACACCGGCAGAATTAAAAGAAACCGTGCAGGAAATTATTAAAACAGCGGAGGAAGATTTAAAGGAGTCTAAAACTTGAAATTCATGTGTGTTTTCCCATTTGGCCGTAGCATGAAAAAAGCATTTGGGCGAAGCATCCTGCTTCGCCCACACTGCAAATTGTAGCGTCACGCTACAATATTCTAATCATCTTCATCGCTTCGGGATTGCTTCTTCCCAGCCTCATCGCAATGACGGATACTTTATTATTTTACTATAACATTTCATCCTTAAGCACACTAAAACTGGTAAGGGGGTGGTTACCAGTGGTAACCGGGGTGGAGGGGGGTAATATATTGATAGCGAACATAATAAGTAAAATTAACTGGGAACCACCCCCTACCTGTTACCAGGTGTTTCATGCGGGAGAAGTGGTTGGCGGGGACGCCGAACCAATATGACAAGGCCCTCCTATCCTCTCCAAGGAAAAGAATATAAAGGCGGTATAGCAGACCTAAAAGTGGAATCTCACAGATCTATCCGCAGGTCCATCTTATCGTTACCGGTTATTATCATCTCAATCTTTTTAAGTTGTTGGGGGCTTAGTTGTTCTACCAGTTGCTGGTTGATGATGATGTTGTTGATTTGGATATAGTTGTTTTGGTTAATGACGGTGGCAGTTGTTTGTTTTTGCCTGTTGGCGGCTTCGATATATACACGGGCGGCTTTTATGTCGCCGTGGAGGGCTTGTTTTAATACGCTGCCCATTACGCGGGGCAGCATCAGGGCAATGCCATTGGCTTGGTCGCTGGTTACGGGGCTTGTGTTTACTGCTTTTAAGTGTTTGCGCACGGTATGGCGGCTTAGTTTGGTATCGGCAGCTATGGCGCTGGTGCTGGGCATGTGGCCGGTTTCTTTTACGTAGCGTTCAATTATAACTTCAATTTTACGGTGGTTAAATTCCCATACTTCGTTTTGGTCGAGCAGGGCTGAGGTTTGTTCAATGTAGCGGTCGAGTTCTTCGCCGTGCAGGTAGGGGATTTTGTCGTGTACCATTTGGAGGAAGTCGGCTTTTTC
>CAISWS010000406.1 GCA_903889265.1 uncultured Bacteroidota bacterium | reverse complement strand
TGCTTACGGTTTCGCCGTTAATTGCAATACCGGCTTTAGTACGAATTCCAAACTGCACATAACCCTGGCTAAGGCTATCGCTGGTTAAGCTATCGGGCAGGTTAGCATAGAAGTTGATTGATACTATATTGGCGTTGATGTAAATGCCGGGATAACCGGTGTTGGCGCTGTAAGTTAGCAGCCTGAATGTAGTAGGGTCAAGATGGCTGTCTAAAGTATCCTTAATAATTACATACTGCGCAGCTGCCGTACCCACGTTTTGAAAACGGATGGTGTACGTTAAAAACTGGTAACCTGAATCAATCGTAGTAGGGTAAACCTGCTTTGAGTTTGGGTCGAGCGCATCAACAATGGTAAAGCAGTATTTAGCCACATTGTTGGTTAGGTTGTAATCGCCGCTATCGGGGGTTACAAATACAATAATGCAAAGATCTGTGCCTGCCGTGGCAAAAGTATCAATGCCAAATAATAAATTAAAATCGGTTTGGTTATTAACGGTGCCAAAATCGGCAATGTTCCATATAACGTTATTGTTTAAAACAGTATCGGGTGTGCGTGCACCCGGTGCAGGGCCCCGGTAAGCAGCCTGCCCGCTGTAGTTGATTTTAACCTGGCCACTTATACCAGCTGCGCAGTGTGCACCATAGGGCTCGGTCATGTCACCGGCAACGGTGTTAACTGTTATAATAGAAGCGGGACGCGGCACTACATCGTTATTTACAATACTTGTAACACCCACATCAAACCCCGACCTGCACTTAAACGAAAAGTCATTATTATATAAAAACGAATCAACTGAAGATAGCGTGGTAATAATGCTATCGCCCGCAGGGCAGTTAAAACTAACTGGCAGGTTAGTAGAATCAACCACAATTTTATAGGTACCGGTATCGGGTGCTAAAAACGAATAATTGCCTGTGCCACCGGTGTAGGTTTGTTGTTGCAATACCCCACCCTGATACAATTGAACTTTTACAAATGCCAGGCCTACGTCATTGCTGTCAAAAACACAATTGCCATTGGCATCCCAATAGGCAAGGCCATTGATGCTGGAATAGGTGGTACAATGGCTGGGGTTGGTGATGCTGCAAAGCGGTATGTTGTTCAATGAGGGAGTGCTATAACTAACCTGGCCATAGTTTGGCAAGCAGTGAATAGCAGTGCCGTTTATCGCAAAATATGAGATCATTTTTAACTCGGGCAAACAATTTAGGTTGGGGTTGCAATTGGCTACCAGATAAGTCATTGTATCAGGTAATTCGGGTAACCAGGTAAGTTGGTTGCTATCGCAGAGTAAATATTGCAATGCTGCCGGCAGTAAAGGGAGCGCTGTCAGCTGGTTTTTTGTGCAAGTCAGATTTGTCAGGTTGGGCGGTAAAACCGGCAGGCTTACAATTAAGTTATCGGCGCATGACAAGTAGGTCAAAATTGCCGGCAAAGCTGGTAAGCTCGTGATCTGATTACTATTGCAAATCAAAGTGTTTAACTCAGGTGGCAAGGCAGGCAGGCTTGTTAGTTGGTTATAACCGCAATTTAATCCACCCAGCCCTGCATTTAAAACGGGCAAACTGTTTAGTTGGTTGTTATTACAAAACAACTCGTATAAAGAGGCGGGTAACACAGGTAGGTTTGTAAGCCTGTTATACGTGCAAGCCAACGCTGACAGATGCGAAGGTAAAGGCGGCAGTGTGCTAACCAGATTATTATTAAGAGCCAGGCTGTAGAGATGCGGTGGTAGTTCCGGAACCGTTGTAACATAATTTTGAATAAAGTTAAGGCTTACTAAACTTGTATCAAGTGCCGGTAGCGAGTCAAGCTCATTTACACCGCAAAAAAGTGAAAGCAAGCCGGATGGTAACATTGGTAAGCTTGTTATGTAGTTATTGTTGCAAGACAAATAGCTTAAACCTGTTGGCAAAGGCGGCAAACTATCCAGGTTATTAAACTCACAATTAATGAATACGAGCGCATGAGGAAATGAAGAAATAAAATACAACGAATCATTCGAACAATCAAGACTATCCAGGTTCTTAAAATACTGCACCCCGGTCAAATCCCGTATTGGCACTCCATAACATTTTAGCGAAGTGCTATCCAACACAGCACTACAGGTAGTATCCATCTGGTTTCCGCTCATACACCC
>CAISWS010000405.1 GCA_903889265.1 uncultured Bacteroidota bacterium | reverse complement strand
GACATAGATAATGCCAAAAGCTTTTACTCGCTGATACTGTTTATGCAGTTTGCGTTGATTGGCGTATTTGCAGCATCAGACGGATTTCTGTTTTATATTTTCTGGGAGCTTGCACTGATTCCAATCTACTTTATTGCTTTGTTGTGGGGAGAAGGAAAAGATAAAGAATTCCGCAACCGGGCTATTTTCAAATTCTTCGTTTACACCTTGGGCGGTTCGCTGTTTATGTTGCTGGCATTTATCTGGTTATACCTGAAGGCCGGTAGTTTTGATATCAATGCGCTTTATAAACTCAACCTGACCCAGCCTGAGCAGATATTGGTATTTCTTGGTTTCTTTATTGCCTTCGCTATTAAGGTGCCTATTTTCCCTTTTCATACATGGCAACCTGAAACCTATAAGGAAGCTCCGTCTGCCGGCACTATGTTGTTGGCTGGTATTATGCTTAAAATGGGCCTTTATGGTTTGTTAAGATGGTTATTGCCCATAGTGCCCATGGGCGTTGCACTGGCTACGCCTTATGTGCTGGTGTTATGTGTTATTGGCGTGGTATACGGTTCGGTAATTGCTATCCGCCAGGCTGATTTGAAGAGGTTGCTGGCTTATTCATCGCTGGCACACGTTGGTTTAATTGCTGCCGGTATTTTTACCTTGACCAAGGAAGGTTTTGAAGGTTCAGTGATACAGATGGTATCGCACGGTATTAATGTGGTTGGGTTATTCTTCGCCGCTGAGATTATTTATCAGCGCACCGGCACATTTGAAATTGCCAAACTGGGCGGTATCAGAAACGTAGCGCCTAAATTCTCCACAGCATTTATGATTGTAGTGCTTGCAGCTGTGGCTTTGCCGCTTACCAACAGTTTTATTGGAGAGTTTTTGTTGTTGTATGGTGTTTACGAATACAATACAATTCTGTCGCTGTTTGCCGGACTTACCATTATACTGGGTGCCGTTTATATGCTGCGCATGTATCAAAATGTAATGCTGGGCGAAACAAACCCCACTACCATTGGCTTTACCGATTTGCATTGGAGCGAACTGGCAGTTTTTGTACCAATTATCATAGCCATTTTTGTAATAGGAATTTACCCTGCGCCGATATTGCACATTATACAACCGGCTTTGGATAGCATTTTGACGAGTAGTTTGCGGTAATTGGCATTAAGTATATAGTATCAGGTACTTAGAGAATACAGGAGTTGACGATTTTGAAATAGAATAAAACAGGAATTGAAAAGTGGGTGGTATTAAGTCTAACTACTAAATACTACTTGCTAAATACTTTCAAAAAAGAAATGAAAACCTTAGAATATACATCGGCCCTTGGTTTATTATGCATGGTAGCAGAAATGTTTAACCTGCGTAAACTGGTGTGGCCGCTTTGCATTGTAGGCCTTATTGCAATTTTTGGTTTAAACATAACCAGTTGGGGAGTTAATGCAGGATTTTACAATAACATGGTTGTAATTGATAACTTCTCGGTTGCCTTCTCTGGCCTGTTGATTTTACTAGCCTTGTTTATTGTAATCCTGAGCGGTAGTTTTTATAAAAACGAGGAAACGAAGATTTCGGATTACCTGGCCATTATCATCTTTACTTTATGTGGAGCCCTTGCGCTGGTTTCGTTTGGTAATATGGCCATGTTCTTTTTGGGTGTTGAGGTTCTTTCCATATCCCTTTACGTTTTGGCCGGCAGCCGCAAAAAGGATATAAGAAGTAATGAAGCAGGGATGAAGTATTTCCTGATGGGAAGTTTTGCATCAGGCCTGTTGCTTTTTGGTATTGCCCTTGTTTATGGCGAAACCGGCACTTTTGACTTGCAGCAAATAGCGATGTATAAGGCATCGGCCGGGCCTGGTGTTTTGTTTTACTCGGGGGCAGCTTTAATTATGATTGCCCTGTTTTTTAAAGTATCGGCAGCACCTTTCCATTTTTGGGCGCCTGATGTTTATGAGGGCTCGCCCACACTGATTACGCTTATCATGGCTACCATTGCCAAGATTGCAGCTTTTGCGGCCTTCTACCGGTTATTTAATGGTGCGTTGGGTAGCACCATGCCTTTGTTTGCATGGATATTCTGGGCGGTAACTATATTAACCATAACCATCGGAAACTTTACGGCCCTAAACCAGGATTCGTTTAAGAGGATGCTGGCTTTTTCGGGCATATCCCATGCCGGTTATCTGATGATTGGGTTATTGAGCATTACAGCCAAAACCGATAATGCTATTTTTTATTACGCAACGGCCTACGGCCTGGCATCGGTTGCTGCTTTTGCGGTTGCTATTGTTGTAGCGGCTAATTCCGGTTCGGATAAAATTGAAGCATTTAACGGACTTGCCAAACGCAAACCATTTGTGGCAGGTGCTTTAACTATTGCCATGCTATCTATGGCAGGTATACCACCCTTTGCCGGGTTCTTTGCCAAATACTACATTTTTACCGAGGCTATTAAAACCGGCCATGTGGCTGTTACAATTTGGGCTGTTATCAATTCTATAGTAGCAGTTTACTATTACTTCAAAGTTATCTTCGCTATGTATACCAAAGACTCGGAAGAGGTGGTATTCACTATCAAACCGTCATACTCGTTTGTTATTATCGTTTGCGTGGCGCTCCTAATCCTGATTGGATTGCTGCCTTCGGCGCTTGCAAATTTGTTATAGGATTTATCCCCTTTTTTTATTATCCCAGTTGAGGTTTACTAACTGTCTGCATCCTTAACTTATGTGCCTTTTAAGGCATTTGAACGTAACTTGTATACCGGGTTTATACGGAATTTTGAGTGAT
>CAISWS010000404.1 GCA_903889265.1 uncultured Bacteroidota bacterium | reverse complement strand
CGCCCAGCTTTAATCCTTTCATGTCGAGGCGTTCAAACCTGATATTATCAACTGTTTTAAACGAAGGAGCAGTGGTTTTGCAGGAGGATAGAGAACACCATACCAGCAGAAATACTGCAAACAACAGGATATTATTTTTCATTGTTTTCCGTGGTTAGTGGCGCAGATTGGTGAATTGTAATTTTGCCCGAGGTAAAAAGATTTTGAAACTGAATATCTCCCTCGATAGTTACCTCAAGCTTACCCGCAGGGATAGAATCAGTGCCAAGTATTTTTTGAATATCTGAATTGCTATACCTGATACTAACCGGGAATTCACTCTCTTTTAAACCCGGAATTCCCTGGCTAAGCTCATTGTCAAGAATACCCAGTAAAGCGCCATTCAGATAGATTTTTTCATGCAGGCTTTTGATAGTGGAAGAAAGAAGGTTGGGGTTATTGAGGCGGATAACTTCCTGCAGTTCACCGCCCGTAGCGGATATGCGGTACATGTGAAAAGATGTGGCGGGGCTTAGCTCAATATCCTTATGGTTTAAAAAATAGAGTACAATTAATAAAACGCCTACTACTAGTAAACCTCCGGTCCTGATTTTCATGGTTGCAAATGTAGGATAAATGATAAAAACCGGTGATGGCAAATCAATTGCGTTGCCGGGTTGCCTGAAAGTTGGTTTTTCACAACTGTATCCAAGTTATTCACACACAGCGGGGGTAACGGTATAACTCTTTACTTTTACTTAAAATCAACCTGATTGAAAATTATAGGCATTACCGGTACTTTAGGCGCAGGCAAAGGCACTATTGTTGACTATCTTACAAAACATCATAAGTTTCACCATTTTTCTGTCCGCGAATACCTGAGCAGGATTATTAGGGAAAGAAATGAGGTGGTAAACAGAGATACTTTGGTTGCGGTGGCTAACGAGTTGCGCGCCCAAAATACACCCAGTTTTATTGCCGAAGAGTTATACCCGGCTGCCAGGCAAAGCGGGGGAGATTGTATTATTGAAAGCATCCGCACTGTAGGCGAAGTGAACTCGCTGCACAGCAAAGGCAACTTTACTTTGTTTGCAGTAGATGCCGACCAGCGCCTGCGTTATGAGCGGATTGTGGAGCGGGCATCGGAAACAGATAAAATAACCTTTGACGTTTTTGTAGAGAATGAAAACCGCGAGATGACGAATACCGATCCTAATAAACAGAACCTTTCGGCATGTATGCAACTGGCAGATTACAGGTTTCTCAACAATGGAAGTTTTGATTTGTTATACAGGCAAATTGACGAGGTTTTAGGAAAAATACAATAATTAAAAGCCCGGATTATGAGCGAAACACAGGATACCAAATACGTAAGGCCAAGTTGGGACGAGTATTTTATGGAAGTAATGGACGGCATAAGCAAGCGAGCTACGTGCGGACGGGGGAGAAGCGGCTGTGTAATAGCAAAAGATAACCAGATACTGGTTACTGGTTATGTAGGCTCGCCTGTTGGCCTTGCGCATTGTGATGAGGTTGGGCACCAGATGAAAAAGACCATTCATGAAGATGGTTCGGTAACAGAACATTGCGTGAGAACCGTGCATGCTGAGCAGAATGCTATTTGCCAGGCTGCCAAACGGGGGGTTGCTTTGGACGGCGCCACTTTATATTGCAGAATGACCCCCTGCCGTGTTTGCGCCATGCTGATTATAAATTGCGGTATTAAAAAAGTGGTTTGCCAGCGAAAATACCACGCCGGGGGCGAAAGTGAAGAGATGTTTAAAACAGCAGGAGTGAAACTTGACTTTTTTCACGAAGAAGTGCAGCAATACGAAGGGCAAAAGAAGTAATTATAGCTTCTGCATATCAATTTTAGTGTAGGTGGTATCAAACTGTGGGTTTACACCGTTATCAAAAGCTGCGACATGGTTTTTGTTGCTGGTAAGAACCCAATGGTTAATACCAGGCCTGG
This sequence comes from uncultured Bacteroidota bacterium, assembly GCA_903889265.1. Classification (GTDB taxonomy): domain Bacteria; phylum Bacteroidota; class Bacteroidia; order Chitinophagales; family LD1; genus Bog-950. Next base: position 25,415 of record CAISWS010000404.1, on the reverse strand, counting down.
CAATGTCAAAGGTTCCGTCAATAAAATTATCTACCTTAATGGATACCTGGGTATATGAAGGCACGGTCCAGGTGCCGGTTGCAATATGCTTGATGCTGTCGTTTGAGATATAATAGCCGATTACCACGTTCTGCTCCTGGAAAGAAAGTTTATAAGCGCAGTTGCTGCAACCTGCAAAGTTGGGGAACTGATTCAGATAGTTTGTGGCTGCCGTGTCAATATTTACGGTATTTACCTGCCACAACCCGTTTGCCAGTTCGTTTTGAGTAGTTTTTTTGCAAGAACCGGTGCCAAGGATGAGCACAATCAACAATGAAAATAAAGAAACTGTTTTGACCATATTTCGGGGAATAAATTTCGGGCAATATAGTAATCCTAACCTGAAATGCTAAGTGCTTTAGGATATTCTAACGGATGCCATTGCTGCCTGGTTGAACACTTGTAGTGGTATAAAAGCAAACGCCCGAACCAAAAGTGGTTCGGGCGTTTGCTTTTATGTATAGGGCCAGGTGCAATTATCTGTAAAACGGACGAACCCAAACCCTTCTTCCCCAGCGGTCAATTATAAAATGGCCGGGTATAAAAACACGGCCGTAATATGGTGCCGGAACATACCGGGGGCCACAATAAACAGGAGCTCCATAAAAGCGCGGGGCGCAGGCACGGTAAAAATAACGGCCATGGGCTTCTGAGTTTTGCGCTAAAGTAAAACTGAGTAAAATGATAAAAACGGTTCTAAACAATATAGTTTTCATAACAATTGATTTATGATACTATGATGCCTGAAAGTGCAAAAGGTTTAATGCGGGTTTTGCCCTTTTTTTACAATTGCTTATAACTATGGAACTTATGTGTGCGAGATATTAAATGGTTTGAAGATGGATACATGAATGGGCATGTTTTAATCGCCGATAAAGTTTTCAGTAGTGTGATGATGTCCGAGCCCGGTTGTTGTTACTCCGGTATGCTGAAACAACGAACGGGTTGCGCCGTACAAATTGATACCATTTTCTTTGCAAAAATCTTTAAGCAGAAAATCGTGTGGTTTGGTTTCTATTCTTTCTTCAATAAACCTGGCAAAATTGCCACATATTACTTCAGAAAAAACGCAGGCCTGTGTGCCGTAAAAACCATCCGTATTTATTCTTAAAACCGTTATTTTATCCTGATTAAATATATATGGGGTATACAGTGAAAGAATAAAAGGGCGGCCTCTTTGCATTCTCTCTGCTGTTTTCAGGTAGCTTGCCAGAACTGGCAGCGTGTTGCGCTTTGATGCGCGGACATCATCTTCCAGAATAAGTCTGTATTGATAATTCCTGGCAGGAGTTCTAAACGCATTTATATAGTTAATCTGCGCTTTGTACCTAACGGATCTTGATTCAAAGTCATTGTCGCCAACAACCGGCTTTGGGTAATCGACAAAAAAATTATTTATTACTGCGCCTACGCTGCGAAGGTTATTGTCAGAGATGCTGCCTTGTGAAATAACCCCGTTTTTGATGCCCGCATCTTTAAGATCGGCTATTGTTTGTGCGAGGTAATTTTCGGTTCTGTCAACAGTATAGATAACCGTTAGCATGTTGTTAGGAAATGTCATAGGACCGGGGGGTTATGAACCAGCTAATTTAACGCAGTGAAATAGCCGGCGATTTTTTTCCTGTCAAATTTAATAAAAGCAAATAATTATTTACAAACAGCGTAACGGAAAAACAAAGCAGGGGCGGAAAAGCACCGCGTTTAACTGTGGGCTACATTCTTTTTTGCTGAAAAAAGGCTTTTACAATACCGACCTTGTTGTAAAGTTTGGGTTTAATGAAACATTTGGCTTGACAATCCTTCTATTTGCCATTACCTTAAAATTATTAAACGTAAGGTATATGGCAAACAAAAAAATTGAACACCCGCTCCGCACAATAGAATTGATATATGATGAGACAACGCCTTTTCATCCGTTTGAGGAGGAGATGCTTGACCGTTATACCAACCTGCATAATTTTGTAAAAGAAATATGTGAAGAATACAATTCTGTTCAGCAACAGTATGAAGAACATGACAGGCACATTAAAAGGGCAATTGGCCGTTTCAGGGCAATTAAAGTAAGGATGGCCCACCTGGAGGATAATGCAAGAACTTTGTTAAACAGGATGATACCTGATAAAGCGGAGGTAGAAAGCACCATTGCAGAGGGGAATCAGTTTAAGCGCCTGATTGCCGGATTTAACTCGGACGTTGAAGCTTTGGCTGCCGAAAGTGCCCGGATGTTTCAGATATTTGTTCCGCTGGATAACAAGGACGAGAGGTTATCAGAAATTTTTAAAGAATACAAGGAGTTTAGGGCATTGTTTGACAGTAACGAAAATTATTCTCTTGATTTTGAGCAATACGATAACGACGAGCAGGCGTTTTTAGCTTCGCTGGATAATATGACTGAGAGGCAAACCGGGTTTATTGGTGTGTGCAACACCGTTATTGACCGCTACAACTTTTTTATTGAGGAAGTAGAAAAGACACTGGAGCAATGGGAAAAATGCAATGATATGCTTGAAATGCTGAAGTTGCTGAAAATTACCCCTCATGACATAACCAGGATATGTCTTAACTAATTGAAATCAGTAGGGGTAAAGGGCCGGTGCAAATTAAATTGCACCGGCCTTTTTTGTTGTGCAAACTACCTTGCTTTGCCTCCTTATGTTCCCATTTTTCGGTGGATTTGGATAAGTAACGAAACGCCATTCAATCTTAAATGCCTCTTATAAAGAGTAACCCCATAAACCACAAACCTGCAAAACCGTGAATTATGTAAGTAATTTTCAAAGTTGTGCAACGTTTCCGGTTATCAAAGTGCCTCCTTTGTAGCAGAAATTCAGTGTTTGTATTTCTTACATGGATTTTGCAAATTATTTCACCTCATTCTTACTAATTATATAAAAAGTGGATTCAAAAAAATGGCATATTCTCCTTGCTGATGACGATATTGATGATTGCCTCTTTTTTAAGAAAGCCCTGGAAGAGTTGTCGCTGACAACCCGACTTACTACCCTGCACGATGGAGAGCAACTGATAAACTACCTTAACGCAAATATAAAAGATCCTCCTGATGCAATTTTTCTTGACCTCAGTATGCCCCGGAAAACCGGTTTTGAATGTTTAACGGAGATAAAGCAACACGCTCAGTTCAAGGATATACCTGTATTCGTGTTTTCAACATCGTTTACCCGTGACCTGAATTATGAGCGGACCCTGATAGGTACACTCTCCAGTATAGGGGCTCAGGAATATATCCGTAAGCCCGGCGATTTTGAGCTGCTCAAAAAAGTAATTTATAACGCGCTGGTTAAGGTAACGGATAAAGTAGCTGGTGAGCAAAATGCGATGGGGGAGCCATCCATTTAAAATGATGAAAATATTAGCCAACCGTATATTAAAAAACAGATCAGGCATGGAATTAAAACAACTGAACGTATTACTTGCTGATGATGACATTGACGATTGCAATTTTTTTAAAAAGGCTTTAAACGATTTGCCGTTGCCTACGGACTTAACTACTGTTCATGACGGCGAAGCACTTATGCAGATGTTAAACAATGAAACCGGGATGCTTCCACATGTCATTTTTCTGGATATCAATATGCCACGTAAAAACGGGTTTGAATGTTTAGCGGAGTTAAAACAAAGCGACAGGCTGAAAGATGTTCCGGTTATTATGTTTTCAACCTCTAACTCGAGGGATGCCATGAATTCGCTTTTTAAAACCGGGGCTGACGTTTATATCCGCAAGCCCGGCAATTTTGAGCAACTCAAAGAACTCATTCACCACGCCCTTCCCATGGCAACCGAAAAGGTTTTTTCAAACAGTCAGATAAAATATATTCTAAACGCATGAACAATTTACAACTGAATGTCCTTCTCGCTGATGACGATTTGGACGATTATACCTTTTTTAAAACGGCATTAGAATCTTTGCCGTTGGCAACCCAGCTTAAAGCCGTTTCGGATGGGCAACAGCTTATGCAATTACTTAATGATGAAAATTACGAGCTTCCGCAGGTCCTTTTCCTGGATATTAACATGCCTTGCAAAAACGGGTTTGAGTGTTTGTCGGAAATAAAGCGGACTGAACGGCTAAAAGCCCTTCCTGTAATTATATTTTCCACCTCCAATTCGCGCGATGCGATGACCTCTCTTTTTAAAACCGGAGCGCACGTTTATATCCGTAAACCAGGCAACTTTCAGCAGTTGAAGGAACTTATTTACCATGCATTGCCACTTGCTACAGATAAATTATCGTCAGATAGTCAATTGAAGTATATACTTAACGCATGAGCACGAAACTACTGCACCTGTTGCTGGCCGATGATGATATTGATGACTGTATTTTTTTTAAGGGTGCTTTGACACAACTGGAGATATCGACGCATCTGACGGTTGTTCATGACGGGGAGGAACTGATGCAGTTGCTGGCCAATGAAACGGCTACACTACCCGACGTTCTTTTCCTGGATATTAATATGCCGCGTAAAAATGGCTTTGAATGTTTAGCGGAAATAAAAGTGAGCGAAAGGTTAAAGCAGCTTCCGGTAATCATGTTCTCCACGTCTTTTGAACAGGAGGTTGTGAACCTGCTATATAAAAACGGGGCGCAGCATTTTATCCGCAAACCCTCTGAGTTTTCGCAGTTTAAAAAAATAATTGAACAAACACTGTTGCTATTAATACCTGAAAATAATATGCAACCCAGCATGGAAAGTTTTGTAATCACCGTTTAAAACAAATGTAGTTATGGCTAAAACTAAAAGCCCGGATGTTGACGAATTAACCATTATCCGTAAAGAACTTGCCTTGCAAACTGAAAAAAATGAAACGCTGGTGGCTGAACTACTTGTTGCCAGGAAGGAACTTGTTTTTCAGAAAGAGGAAAAAGGAAAGCGTGCCGCTGAACTGGGCATTGCAAATATAGAACTTGCGTTTCAGGATGAGGAGAAGGGAAAGCGGGCGGCAGAGTTGGGTATTGCCAATATCGAACTTGCCTTCCAAGATAAGGAGAAGGGGAAACGGGCCGCGGAATTAGGCATTGCCAATAAGGAGCTGGCTTTTCAGGATGAGGAAAAAGGAAAAAGAGCTGCGGAACTGGGGATTGCCAATAAAGAGCTGGTTTTTCAGGATGGGGAAAAAGAAAAGCGCGCTGCTGAGTTAGGTATTGCGAACAAAGAACTGGTTTTTCAAAACGATGAAAAAGAAAAGCGGGCGGCCGAATTGGGTATTGCCAATAAAGAGCTATTGTTTCAAAATAACGAGAAAGAAAAAAGGGCAGCAGAATTAATTATTGCCAATAAAGAGCTGGTTTTTCAGAATGAGGAAAAAGAAAAGCGTGCGGCGGAGTTGATTATTGCCAATAAGGAACTGGTATTTCAGAACGATGAAAAGGAAAAACGGGCAGCTGAATTAGGTATTGCTAATAAAGAGCTGGCTTTTCAAAATGACGAAAAAGAAAAACGTGCTGCCGAGTTAATTGTAGCCAACAAGGAACTGGCATTTCAAAATGATGATAAGGAAAAGCGGGTTACAGAAAAGGAGAAGCGGGCTGCTGAACTGATTATTGCCAATAAGGAGCTGGCTTTTCAGAATGAAGAAAAGGAAAAGCGGGCGGCCGAATTGATTATAGCCAATAAGGAACTGGCCTTTCAAAATGAAGAGAAAGAGAAACGGGCAGCGGAATTAGGCATTGCCAACAAAGAACTGGCATTTCAAAACGAGGAAAAAGAAAAACGGGCAGCTGAACTAATTATAGCCAATAAAGAGCTGGCCTTTCAGAACGAAGAAAAAGAGAAACGTGCGGCTGAATTGATTATTGCCAATAAAGAGTTACTGGCTTTTACCTATATATCAAGCCATGATTTGCAGGAGCCGCTGCGGAAAATACAAACCTTTGTTACCGTAATATTGGATAATGAACATAAAAACCTGTCGGAAAACGGTAAATACAATTTTCAGCGGATGCAACTTGCGGCAGGCAGAATGCAGCAGCTTATTGAAGATTTACTGGCATTCTCACGCATCAATACCACCGAGCACGAATTTGAAAAAACCGACCTGGGTGGTATCATAGAAGAAATTAAAGTGGAATTGAAAGATACCATGCAGGAAAAGCATGCAACTGTTGAGGTGCTTGAGCTTTGCCCGGCCAATATTATTGCGTTCCAATTCCGCCAGTTGCTGTATAACCTTATCAGTAATGCCATTAAATTTTCGCAGCCGGGGATACCTTCAAAAATTGTTATTAAATGTGCTGTTGCAAAAGGCAGTCAATTGAACAATTCAAAGCTTTCCGCCGAAAAGAATTATTGCCACATTACAGTAAGCGACAACGGTATTGGCTTTGAGCCACATTTTAGCGAACGTATTTTTGGGGTGTTTCAAAAACTGCATAGCAAAGAAGTGTATGCAGGCACAGGTATTGGACTTGCTATAGTTAAAAAGATAGTGGAGAACCATAACGGTATTATTACAGCTACAAGTGAGTTGAATAAAGGGGCTACGTTTGATATTTATATACCGGCTGGTTAATTTCCGGCAAAGGACGAAATGGAAATAAAAAGGCCCTAACTTTGCAGTTAGGGCCTTTTGAAGTACCGAAGGTGGGAATCGAACCCACACACCTTTCGATACACGATTTTGAGTCGTGCGCGTCTACCAGTTCCGCCACTTCGGCATTTTTTTTAACCACTGCGCTTCGGCGTAAAGCATTTTTCATTTGCAGCGGGACGCAAAAATAATTGAAAAATTAAGTTTAGCAACTGCTTTTAAGTAAATTGATAATTAGCGCGGTTTAATACTGAAAAAGGTAAACTGATAACTGTAAACTGCAAATATACTATACACCCGTACCCCACTTGTTTATAAGTTGGCGTTATATAAAGACAGTTTAGCGCTTGCTTATGCTGAATTTAGAGGCACATTATAATTTGGATGGAAGAGATAAAAGTTACCCCTAAAAAGAAAAAGGAGCCTGTGGCCGTGGATGCAGCACAAGCGGAAACGCCGGTTAAACCTGTGCGCGAAAAAAAGCCTGTGAAGAAAACCAAAGACGATAAGGAGCCTGAGCCTACCTGGTATAATGATGGCCGTATGGCAAAAATAAGCGGGCTATCCCTTATTTTGTTTTCTTTCATATTGGCGGTTGCTTTTACTTCTTATTTGTTTACGCTGGCCGATGACCAGAGCGAAATGATAAATGGCGGCCTGGCCACTTTAGCGGATAATACAGTTCAGGTGAAAAATGCCCTTGGCCGTTTGGGAGCCTGGCTGGCGCATCAGTTTATTAATAATTTATTCGGCCTTTCGTCGTACCTTATTGCCCTGACAAGTTTTGTTATCGGGTTTAATTTGCTGTTGCGCAAAAATGTGTTTCCGGCAGTTAAAATAGCACTGTACTCGTTAATTGGTATTGTTTGGTTTTCATCTGCATTGGCCTTTGTTAACGGGCTAATAGTGCCTAACAGCGTGCTTTCGTGGGGTGGGGCGTTTGGTAATTACCTGACGGGGCAATCCGGGTATCTTACAGGTTTGCTTAAACCGGTTGGTGTGGCGGCCGCGCTTACCGTGGCTATGCTGGCATTTGTAATTGTTGTTTACAATATCAATTTCGATTTTATCCTCAACATGTTTAACGTTTTTGATAAAAAGGATGAGGCAATTGTAACAGGTGCGGGTTCTGACTTTACAACCGTAAAAACAGTTGTTCCGGCCTATGTTGATACGGATGAGAATATTTTCTCCAAGGACCGGATTGCCGAAGAAGTATTGGTTGCGGAGCCTATAATTCCGATAATGCAAAACACAGATGAACCGGAGATGGAAATTATTGACCTTCAGGCAAGCAAAAGAAAGAAAGCGCCTAAAGCTGAAGGCCCGTTGCAACTGGAGGTAGAGGAAGTTATGGAAGAAGCTGTTGCACAGGAAAGTTTTGGCGCGACAGGCACTACCTACGACCCTACCATGGACCTTTCGAACTACAAATTTCCGGGACTGGAATTACTGGAGGAACATGGCAGCGATAAAGTGAAAATAGATGCTGATGAACTGGAAAGAAATAAGAATCAAATCATTTCTACACTCAACAATTACCAGATTGAGATTTCGAAGATAAAGGCTACGATAGGGCCGACGGTTACCTTGTATGAAATAGTGCCCGCTCCCGGTGTGCGTATCTCCAAAATTAAAAACCTGGAGGATGATATAGCATTAAGCCTGGCAGCGCTGGGTATACGTATCATAGCCCCGATTCCGGGGAAAGGAACGATTGGTATTGAAGTGCCGAACATCAACAAAGAGATTGTTTCGATGCGTTCACTGCTGGCATCGGAAAAGTTTCAGAACACCACTGCCGACCTGCCTATCTGTTTGGGTAAATCGATCAGCAACGAAATATACGTGGCCGACCTTGCAAAAATGCCGCACTTATTAATGGCGGGTGCGACGGGCCAGGGTAAATCGGTGGGTATTAACTCTATTATTGTTTCGCTGCTATATAAAAAGCACCCTTCTCAGTTAAAATTTATTTTGGTTGACCCTAAAAAGGTGGAATTGAGTTTGTATGAGATGCTTGAAAACCATTTTCTGGCCAAATTGCCAGGTGAGGCCGATGCTATTATAACAGATACCAAAAAGGTTGTTACCACGCTGAATGCATTATGCGTTGAGATGGACCAGCGTTACGACCTTTTAAAGAAGGCACAGTGCCGTAACCTGAAAGAGTATAACCATAAGTTTGTGAACAGGCAGTTGAACCCGCAAAACGGGCATAAGTTTTTACCATACATTGTTTTGATAGTAGATGAGTTTGCCGATTTGATTATGACAGCAGGTAAGGAGGTGGAAATGCCTATTGCCCGTTTGGCTCAGTTAGCCCGTGCCATAGGTATACATTTGATTTTAGCAACGCAGCGCCCATCAGTAAATATTATTACAGGCACTATTAAAGCTAACTTCCCGGCGAGGATTGCCTTTAAGACAACTTCAAAAATTGATTCAAGAACCATCCTGGATACGGGTGGTGCGGAGCAACTGATTGGCCGTGGGGATATGTTACTATCCGTGGGTTCTGATACTATTCGATTGCAGTGTGGTTTTGTGGATACGCCGGAAGTTGAGCATGTGCGCGACTTTATCAGTAACCAGCAGGGTTACCCGGTTCCGTTCCTTTTGCCTGAATACATTGATCCGGATTCCAAAGAAGCAGGGGCGGATGATTTTATGATAGATGGGGAGCGCGATGACCTTTTTGAGGATGCGGCCCGCGTTATTGTGCAAAACCAAATGGGTTCAACATCTTTGATACAAAGGCGTTTAAAATTAGGTTATAATCGCGCCGGAAGATTAATGGACCAGTTGCAGGAGGCAGGCATAGTAGGAGATAACCTGGGTACAAAATCGCGCGAGGTTAAATTTAAAACGGAGCTTGAATTGGACCAATATTTGCGGACGTTGAACGAAAAGAGTATGTAGGATTCTGTAGTGTAGGTGATTGCTGCGCAAAGCCACGAAATGCAGGGGGGCAGTATAAATAAAAGATAAACTTATGAAGTGTTTTGTTCTTGTTATATTGACCATAGCCTCTCTGAACACCTATGCGCAAGCAGACAACCCTGCCAACGACCCTGAAGCTGGTGCGCTGCTGCAAAAAGTAAGCGAAAAGTATAAATCGTATAAAAACATTTCGGCCAATTTTATGCTTTTTATTCAACGCCCGAAGCTGAAGCCTGACGAGGATGACCGGAAGTATGTGGATACGGTTAAAGGCCAGATTACCCTACAGGCAGAGAAATTTAAGATAGCGGTTAAAGACCAGCAGATATTTTGCGATGGCAAAAATATATGGACCTATGTTGCAGCCGATAAAGAAGTTCAACTGAATACTTATGAGGAAAGTGATGATATGTTTTCTCCTTCCAAAATATTTATGCTGTATAAACAGGGGTATTTATACAACATTAAGGAGAAGAAAGTGGTAAACGGGAAAAATATAACAGTGCTTGAAATGGCGCCGCCCAACAAAAAACTGACCTACTTTAAAATAGACATCACTATTGATGATGCATCGTTACAACTGGTTGAATCGAAAATATTTGAGAAAAACGGGGTGCGATACATATACAGGTTGACTAAACAGACACCCAACATTGGCACAAGCACCGATACATTTATGTTTGATGCCAAAAAGTTCCCCGGCGTTAAACTTGTAGACCTCAGGTAATTGTATTACTTACACCTATCTTCAGGTACTAAAACAAAATTTAGTTAAAATCGGGTTTTGTTGGTTTTTTGTGTTAGCAACTTAACAGAGGTTTCATATATTTACGCCCTCCTGACATTAATTTAAAGTTAAACCACTTAAAAAACTATGAAAAAATTATTCACTCTTTCTTTTTTAGCATTACTTGTGTTTGCCTCTAACATTACATTTGGACAATGTACTGTTAATAATGCAAACACAACACCAGGCTTTACGCCAAATAACGGAACCATAACGCAAAATGCCGCTTATGCTTTAACGGTACAGCTATATGCTCCAACAACTCAAAACATCACTACGCCTATAACGGCTACAGTGACGGTTGACTCGGTTCACATTGCATCTATCTCCGGCGTGCCAAGCGGTATTACCTACAGCTTCGATGCTGCTAACATTGACGGTGGTGGAATGACCGTTGATGGTGGCCATAACGCGGCAATCTGTTTCGCAGGTACTACCAGTGCACCTGTTGGAACCGATAGCTTAACATTTAATGGTAATGCATATATTACCATTCCAGGTTTGGGAGCTGAAACAGTGCCACTTTCTCAACTTAAATCTGTATTTAGCCTTGTGTTTACCGTTCAGGCACCTTCGGTACAATCTTCATGCGATACTATTGTAAGCGTGCCATTAACTGGCCCGTTTGTTTCTTATACCTGGCAGGCTCCTGGTGTAGGTTATATATCAGGTAGTGGTGCTATTGCTGATCAAACCGGAAACAAATACCCTGCCCTTGCTGTAGGTGAAGGATTCAAAGGTGCAATTGGCGATTCAGTAACTTCTGTTGACCTGGGATTTGCCAATACTGTAATCAAAACCACTGATTCGTTGAGCACTGTAAAGGTTTATATTTACGACAATACCGGTACCAGCGGCGTTTTCGGTAACACCGGTGCTCCTGGTAACCGTATTGACTCTACTACCATTACATTAAAACAAGCTGCCGCTTCTGCAACACTTGGCCAGTTATTGCCAGTTCATTTTGCAGCAGCTCCTGTGTTAACTACTTCAAGCTTTTTTGTGGTTATCGCTACACCTACAACAACTGGCGATACCCTGGTGTTATTAACTGATACAATTGGTGCTGCCAGTGGAAATGGATGGGCTGATTATGGCAATGGCGCAGGATGGGCATCTTATGACTCTCTTTTAGGTGGCACACTGGGTAATTTAGTGGCCGTTACCATTTGCGGAGCTACTACAGTTCCTCCTACCGCTGCTTATAATGCAAGTGCAACCTCAGGCTGTGCACCGCTTACTGTTACTTTTACCGATATCTCATCCTCTTTGCCTACCAGCTGGAGCTGGAATTTTGGTGATGGATCAGCAGCTGCAACTACTCAAAACCCAACGCATACATTTACAACTGCAGGAACCTATAATGTAGTAGAAACTGCTACTAACTCTGGTGGAAACAGCACTTCGACTCAAACCATCACCGTAAGTTCAGGTCCTACAGCTACTAACTCAACTGTTAATGCTACTACTTCAACTGCAACCAACGGTTCAGCTGTTGTTACTGCTACAGGTACTTCTCCGTTCACATATGCATGGAGCGCCGGAAGCTCTACAAATGACTCATTAAAAGGAGTTGCTGCAGGAACTTATTATGTTACCATCACTGATGCCAATACATGCAACTCAATTGATACAGTGGTTATTTCTTTCAACAATGGTATCCTTAACCTGAGCAATGCAGCAACGGTTAAAATTTACCCTAACCCTGCAACTGACGTGTTAAACCTGGTATGGTCTGCAAGCATCAATGCTGAAGTTTCAATAATTGACTTAAACGGAAAGGTTATCAATACTGTGATTACCAATGGCGAAATGAAAACTGCTTTTGATATTCATAGCCTGGCTACAGGCACTTATTTAGTGCGTGTTACAGACAAAAACACCAACGAACAACAAAGTATGATGTTCTCTAAGTTCTAAAATATTTTTAGCACTATGGCTTCAAAGGCGCACCGGAAACGATGCGCCTTTGTTTTTTTGTGCCTGTTGGATTTTAGTTAAAATTGTTTATTACCCCAAGCGGAAATCATTTTTGAGCAGATATTCGATATATTTATAGCTCTGCCAATCATAAATATTTATTTTAAAAATTAATTTAAGATGACTAAGCTTTTACGTGCTGCTTTTATAATCACCCTTTTATTGGGTTGGGGAAGCAGTTTTGCCCAGTGTAACATTAATACTGCCGATAGTGTTGTGGGTTTTAGCCCCGGTAGCCCGGCGGTGGTGCAACCAGGTTTGGCTTACTCGCAAACCGCCGAGGTGTATGTTCCGAAAGTATATGGTTCTTATACCGTTGACTCGCTGCATATTGACAGCATTTCGGGTATGCCCTCAGGTTTTACTTATGTGCTTAATCCGGCATCAGGAACTGTAATGGGAGGAACGCAGGGGGTAATTTGTTATAGTGGCACTACTTACGATACCGTAGGGCCTTATCCTTTGACTTTTTATGGCGATATATATACAAACGGTGGGGCAATCCCGTTTTCGTACCTGGTTACGCTGGCTCCATCTTTTGGATATAAGTTTAGGGTGGAAACCCATCCTATAGCTGCTTTTATGGTTGATTCTCCGGTTTGCAGTATTAGCGATTCGGTAAAGTTTGTTGATTTAACAGGTGGTTATCCAACAGGCTGGGCCTGGACTTTTACCGGCGGTTCACCTGCTACATCCAACCACCAGTTTCCGGTTGTTTATTATGACTCGGCAGGAACCTACAATGTGAGGTTAATAGCCCGGAATGGCATAGCGCACGACACGCTTAACCAAACCATTACCGTTTATCCATCACTTTCCGGAACGGTGGCTATAACACCGGCAACCAGCGATTCTTCTTTGACCGGTTCAGCCACAGTAACCACCACAGGAGGTACACCGCCATTGGCCTTTACATGGAGCAACGGGGCTACCACTGAATCTATTACTAATGTAGTTGAAGGGGCATACCAGGTTGGAATAACCGATGCCAAAGGCTGCCAGTATATCAACGACTCTGTCAACATTACCTTTGTAAATGGTATACTGCAATTAAGCAACGGGCAACAACTTAAAATTTACCCGAATCCGGCAACTGATGTTTTAAACCTGGATTGGTCTCAGGAATCAAATGCAGAAATCTCCATTATTGATTTAAAAGGAGACGTCATCCGCACCTTTATTTCAAACGGTGTAACTGCCAATGTATATGATATACATGACCTGGCGGCAGGCACCTATGTTATAAGGGTAAACGACAAATCAAGTAATACCAGCCAGGCGGTTTTATTTTCGAAGCTGTAATAGCAGGTTATAACCAGAGACAGGCAATGGCGCATTTGTAATAATGCGCCATTGCTTTTTATACTTACGGCAACTTATTTTGCCAATCATTATTCACCTTTATTTTAGTTTGACTTTATTTGTCGTCTGAAAACATAAAAAATGAACTACGATTTAATAGTAATTGGCAGCGGACCAGGGGGCTATGTGGCCGCCATCCGTGCATCGCAATTAGGCTTAAAAACCGCTATTGTTGAAAGAGAAAACCTGGGGGGCATTTGCCTTAACTGGGGTTGTATACCTACCAAAGCACTGCTGAAATCGGCACAGGTGTTTGAGTACCTGAACCATGCGGCAGACTACGGTATTACTGTAAGTGGGGGCAAGGCTGATTTTGGTGCAATTGTAAAACGCAGCAGGGGAGTAGCTGATGGGATGAGCAAGGGGGTTCAGTTTTTAATGAAGAAGAACAAGATTGATGTGATTACGGGTTTTGGAAAGCTTAAAAAAGGTGGCAAGGTGGAAGTAACGGACGCTGCAGGAAAGAAAACTGACTATGATGCCAAGCATATTATACTTGCTACCGGAGCCCGCAGCCGCGAACTACCCAATATTAAGTTAGACGGGAAAAAGATTATAGGGTACCGTGAGGCTATGACGCTGGCAACCTTACCAGAAAGCATGGTTGTAATGGGTAGCGGGGCCATTGGAATGGAGTTTGCTTATTTCTATGCAACACTGGGCACTAAGGTAACGGTGGTTGAATTTTTAGATAACATATTGCCCCGGGAAGACAAAGAAGTTTCGAAGGAAATGGAGCGCATTTTTAAAAAGAAGGGACTTGCCATACTTACAGGTACTGCGGTTGAAAGCGTTGATACCACGGGTAAAAAATGTGTGGTAAACACAAAAAGCAAAGACGGTAAAACCGATAAAATTGAATGTGATATTGTGCTTTCGGCAGTGGGGATAACTACTAACCTGGAAGGCCTGGGGCTTGAAGAGCTGGGCGTTAAAACCGAAAAGGGCATTGTACTTACGGATGATTTTTACAAAACGAATGTGCCGGGGATATACGCCATTGGCGATATTGTAAAAGGCCCTGCGCTGGCTCACGTAGCTTCGGCAGAAGGGATTACCTGCGTTGAGAAAATTGCGGGTAAAAATCCTGAGCCTATTGATTATGGTAATATTCCGTCGTGCACTTATTGCTGGCCCGAGGTTGCCAGTGTGGGTTTAACAGAGGAAGAAGCCAAGGCCAAGGGATATACGATTAAAATAGGGAAGTTTCCGTTTTCGGCATCTGGTAAGGCCAGTGCAGCGGGCGCAAAAGAAGGTTTTGTGAAAGTGATATTTGACGCCAAATACGGCGAGTGGCTGGGCTGCCATATGGTGGGAGCCAATGTTACCGAGATGGCGGCAGAAGTGGTGGTTGCCCGTAAGCTGGAAACAACGGGGCATGAGATTATTAAATCCATACACCCGCACCCGACTATGAGCGAGGCTATTATGGAGGCAGCGGCAGCGGCTTACGGAGAGGTAATTCACTTATAATAAATATGGCTTTGGATGATGAAAAAACTGGTTTTGTTTTTATGTATTGCCCTGCTGGCTTCATGCGCATCGCGCCAGAAGCTGATTGTTGGCTCGTGGAAGTTTAAGGATATGAAGCCGGAAGCTGAACTGGATAGTGCTGCCTTGGCATTTGTAACCATGGCCGCCGACCAGATGAAAACGAACCTTACTACCACCATGGAGGCTGATAGTTCATATACCATTATGCAGCTAAAAGAGCAAAGGGCTATCAGGGGCAGGTGGTGGTTCTCAGCCGATAAAAAAACATTGTTTACTAATACAGACCTTGGCTATAACCAATATAAAGTGCTAACACTTACCAAAAAAGAGCTGGTATATGAAACCAAGGATAACAGCGGACGGCTATTTAAAATGATACTGGTGCCTTTAACTACTGCAGGTTCGAAGTAACATCCACTATTTTGTAATCGTCTTTGGTAAGTGGCAGAAAGCCGAAAAACCTGCGGTCGACTCCGTTTTTTGATACAAAAATTACCTCTAGAACATCCATGGTTCGGCCGTCGGGCTGTTGCAGGCTAAATATGCGGGCATAGTCTTTGGTTTCGGAGTTACTGTTCCATTTATTGAATACCTCGGCGGTTATTTTTACTACGGCCTTTTCGTAAGCGTTTTTGGTGTTAAAGACAGAATAGCCAAAACGTTTCATATCGGGTCCCCGGTAAATAAGATAGGAGGCCAGCCTGGCATAGTCTTTCTTTTGGCTGGCATCAAATACATCATCCATTATTTTTGCCAGGATGGGGGCCAAAGATGAGTCTGCGTGGGGAAGGTTGATGGCACTGGCTACATGGGGTGTTGCTGTGGCAGTTGAATCGGCGGTTACCTCTTTTGTATCATTCCCCTTTTTGCACGATTTGCAGGATGAAAAGCCTGCTGATACGATTAAAATAATCATTGCAGCGCTTAATAGTCCTATTCCTTTTTTCATCATGGGTCAAACCTACAGGATTAGGAGTGAAAAGCAAAACAGCCTCCTCCCTAAATCCCTCCGAAGGAGGGACTTTAATGCAAATACAAAGGTTGGGCTTATTGCTTTATTACCTCCTTCGGAGGGACTTTAATGCAAATGCAAAGGTTGGGCTTATTGCTTTATTACCTCCTTTACGCTGACCTCCCCATTCACCACTACCTCAACCAAATATACGCCATTATTCCAGTTCTGAATCTTCGCAAGGTATCCAGGTTGAGACTATGCGAAACCGTAATCTGAATTGACCGATTTTTTTAATTAGTTTATTGATAATCAATAGTTTAAATTTCATCAAGGCAAAATGGGTTTACACTTTTTTGTTAAAAAGGGATAGTATAAACAGATAAATGATTGATTTTGAGGTAGTTGATTTTTAAAAATGGTCAAAAAGTGTAAACAGTGTAAACCCATTTTTTAGGGTGGGAGAGTATTTTTGGTAAGGTATAGGGATAAACGTGACGGTGCTTCCGATGGGCGCGCCGGCAGAGTAAAAGTTAATTTGCACTTCGCTATTATTCAAATGGGACTAAACAAGATTCTTCTGCATTATGTAATGCGGGATATTTACTTCAACGAACTCATCGCCAACAATACTGTAGCCAAGGCTTTGGTAGAACGGGGCTGCAGTTTTCCGCGCATGGCAGAACATAACGTTAAAGCCCTTGTTAAGGGCATATTGTTCGGCGGCGAGGGATAGTTTTTTTCCCAAGCCTTTGCCCTGATAGCGGGTATCGACGGCGACCTGGCGCATTTTCATGCGTTTGTTTTCGGTTTCGGTAAGTATGAGGCAGGCCAGTATGGTTTCGCCCTCAAAGAGTCCGAAATGGGTATCGTTTTCATCCTTTTTAAGTTCGGCTTCCGTAAAGCTTAGCCCAAGGGGTTGCCGTAAAACCTGATCGCGTAAATTCAGCGATTTTGCATAATCGGCACTGTGATAAGCAAAGGTTTTTATGTGAGTAGTCATATCCACAATTAAAATATCAGCCAATATTGAGGTGAAATTTCAGGAAATTATTTTACTTTCGATTTAAAATAAACAAGAACATGAAAAGAATTTTCTTACTATCTACTCTGATTATCTCGTCATTCGGTATTATGAACCTGCAAACCGTAAGTGCAGCAACACCTGCACAGCAAGCACAGGCCGCTAACCCGGATGCGGCAACTTTTGCCAAAGCTAAACAGCTGGTTTCAAAAATTAATGTTGCGGTATCATTACATGGCAACCAGTTCAGCAAAGTAAACGAAGCTTGTATTGAATACTTTCAGAAGTTAAATGCTTTAAATAATGCAACACCCGCTGATGCAATTGCAAAAGCACAGGAGTTGAAGAATGCCCGCAATGCGAAAATTAAGGCCGTTCTGGAGCCAGACCAAATGAACTCATGGGCAGCTTTTAAAGAATAAGAAATTTAGCAGCCATTATATAGAAAGAGGGTAGAAAGTATTTCTGTCCTCTTTTTTTTTTGTAAAAAAAATTTAAAATGCCAATTAGGGTTGCTTTTTAAATCAAACTTTTTATATTTTTACAACGCATTTAGAAGCCATCATTAGTGAACCCAGCATCATCCATAAAAACTTCCTCTTTCCGTAAAGCGATGTTGCTTATGGGAGTTTATGTGCTGCATATGGTTTTTTTTCAGGCCCTGATGCAGGCTGCGCCTTCTTACAATATTGATAATAGCTTCAAAACGTTGTTTGTGCAAAATAGCAAGCACGTTAGTCATAATATACCTGCTGCGAAGCATCCCGCAGTTACTTACTACTCTATTATGGTTAAACAAGGCAGTGCACCTGCCGGCGTTTGTAATCATATCAGCCCTGCGGTAAGTTCAAATGATGCGGCGGTAACGCCTTTCCTGCTTGCCAAAACCTTCCATATTAACCAAACCGCTTTTGGCCATATCCATTTGGCAGATGACGTGTTTAAGGTTTACCGGCTTATAGGGGTATTTCTTGTATAGATACATTTAGTATTAAATATGGCAGCTGTTCAGTTTTGCCATGTATGCCTTTTGCGGCATTTAGTATCCAATTCTAATTTTTTAAGGTAATGCGAATTCTGAATTCAAACTTTTTATGGGTTGTTCATGGGTGAACAAGACAACGGGGGTGGCAGCGTTAAGTTGCCGCTTCCCAGTTGTTTTCCGGGAAAAGACATTGAATGATAAAAAATACAGAAGCGAAATGAGTTCAGGAACAAAATATTTTGGGTTATTTCATGGGTGAACGAAACAGCAGGGGCGGCAATAGTCAGCATTGCCGTACCGCTGTTGTTTCAAGGTTAAATTAAGTTATCGGTGATTGCGACAAGGCTATTAAACTTTTTATGGGTTGTTCATGGGTGAACAAGCGACATGGGTGGCAGCTTAACTGTTGCCACCCCTCTGTTGTTTTAAGGAAGTAAATTTATAAAGCCCTTTTCTTTTTAAAGGCAAACAGATTAAGATTCAAACCTGAATCTTTAGCGTATTTATTAAGAAACGCAATTAAGGTTGGAGCGCCCCTCGCTCCCCTTTTTTTCATCTTTTTGGCTCTTCAAAGGTTCAATTTTGATTTTATAATCTCTGTTTTTCAATGGGTTAGGAGGGGATGTTTTTTGCCCTCATGGTATATACATGGTAAGATGACATCAGTCAATTTTCCGTTAATATTTGTGGATAAAGTGAAACAATAGCTTAACACTGCCGTATATCCCTCTATACATTTTAATTGATTTGAAATGTTGCAAACATGAAGAGTTTATAACTAAAAAGAAATTTTATGTCATTATCTGAACGCATTAGAAAAATTCGTGAATACCGTGGACTAAAGCAAGTTGCTGTGGCTTCTGAGATGCACATTACTCAGCAGGCGTATAGCTGGCTTGAAACCAAGTCTGGTAATATTAAGGTGGAAACACTGAAACGGTTTTGCGATGTAATGAAAGTTGACCTCCCCTTTTTAATGGCAACCGATATACCGGTGAACAACGAAAACATGGAGATGTTTGAGAAAGTGAATTACTCGGTGGTTTTCGAGGAATACAAAAAACTGAAAAACAAGATTGAAACCTACGAGGAACTGATTTTAAGAAAAGCAGTTTAATCAAAGACTAACAAAAAAACCGGTTCTTTAATGGCCGGTTTTTTTTGTTTAACCGGCGGCATGAGTTTGCTGCCGGCCTAAAAGCTTAATGTTGTTAAGCTTTTTTTTGCGCCTTTCAGGGACAAGTCCCTTAAATTAAGGAAATGCATCTACGCAAACCCTCTGACTCCCGAGACGGGAGTACCGCCACCCAAAAACTCAAAATACAACCACAGGGCAAAAGGAACTAAGTAGTTGCTTATCTTTCTGGCAGTGCCAAAAAACCTTCTTCATATAACCAGAGTATAATTAACAAGACAGCCAACAAGGCTAGCTTTGTATTTGGTTTAAATATATCGATGGTAATATTAAGCATAGGGGTAAATTGCAGGTAACAACCAGTTAACCCAAGCGGTTGAGCAATTTAATATTGATAAAAACATAAACCTGCACCTTATGCTTTTACACGAACGGATCAGGCAAATAAGGGAATACCGTGGCCTTAAACAGCTATCGGTGGCCCATGAAATGAACATTACCCAGCAAGCCTACAGCTGGCTTGAAACCAAATCGGGTAATATAAAGCTGGATACGCTGGAGCGGTTTTGCTCGGTAATGAAGGTTGACCTTCCTTTTTTAATGGCTGCCGATATACCGATTAATGCAGAAAATATGCGTATCTTTGAGCAACAGAATTACTCGCATGTTTTCGAGGAATTTAAAAGATTGCGCAACCGTTTTCAGGAAAATGAGGGTGTTGCCCTGCGCAAAGCCAGTTAAGCGCCAACAAAAACTTTAAGGGTATAATAGAAAATACCGCCCATCAGGGCAGATGCCGGAATGGTAACAATCCAGGCAATCATAATATTGCCAGCTACACCCCACTTAACCGCATTTAACCCCTTTGTTAAACCGGCGCCCATAATTGAACCGGTAATGGTATGCGTTGTAGAGACCGGGATACCAAGCGAAGCAGTGCCGAACAGGGTTATGGCACCGGCTGTTTCGGCGCAGAAGCCTTCAAATGGCTTTAACTTGGTGATTTTTTGGCCCATGGTTTTTACAATCCGCCAGCCACCAAGCAGGGTACCCAGGCCCATGGCTGAAAAGCATGACAAGGCTACCCAAGAAGGTAACTCACCGCCTTTATCAACATGCCCGGTTATTATAAGCGCTACCCAGATAAGGCCCATTGATTTTTGTGCATCGTTTGAGCCGTGCCCAACAGAATACAAAGCAGATGAGACCAACTGCAGGCCCCTGAAGGATTTATCTACCCTGGTATAAGAAAAGTTTTTGCAAAGGTTGATAACCATTACCGAAATAGTAAAAGCAATGGCCATACCTATTACCGGTGCCAGCGGAATGAACAGCAGGGTAGTAGAGATGTTGTGCGTGTTTATGGCACCAAACCCTGCCTTTGCAATAGCAGCCCCTGCGAAGCCACCCAACAAGGCGTGCGATGAGCTGGTAGGTATGCCCCGCCACCAGGTAAACAGATTCCATACTATAGCGCCGCATATGCCACCAGCCAGCACCGTAAGGGTTACAATTTCTGTTTTGCCTATGCCTCCTACAGTGGCGGCAACTTTGTGTGCAGGCATTAATTTAAATGCTACGAAGTTGAAGAAGGCAGCCCAGATTACCGCCTGAAAAGGCGTAAGCACCCGGGTTGATACCACCGTTGCTATAGAATTGGCTGAATCGTGAAAGCCATTGATAAAATCAAAGGCGATGGCAAGGCCTACCACAATGAATAAAAAATCAGGCATAATTTTGTTTTAATCAGATATCGAAACCAGGAATCCAGAAGCAAAAAACAGCTACGACATTGGGAGGGCGGTTAGTCTTGATTCTAAAATCCTGAATCTAACTTCTGTTCTCAGGTATTCTTTACTATAATCGTTTCAATTACGTTGGCAACATCCTCACACTTATCGGTGGCGGTTTCCATGTTGGAGAGCACCTCTTTTATTTTCATAATCTTTATGGCATCCTTTTCAGTTTCAAAAAGGTCGGCTATGGCGCTATCGAAAATGTCGTCGGCATGGTTTTCAAGGCTGTTTATGCGCACAATGGCTTCGCGGAGTCGCACCACGTTGTTCATATCCTTCAGGTTGGCAACTGCCACGTGAATTTCCCGGGCGGAGTTTTCAATAATATCGCTCAGCTTTTTCATGGCCAGCGAGGTTTCACCCAATTTATAGGTATAAAGCCTTTTGGCTGAGCCATCGATGTAATCAACAATGTCATCGAGCGAGGAAGCCAGGTAGGATATGTCCTCGCGGTCGAAGGGGGTAATAAAGTTGGTGCTTAGTTCGGTAAATATCTGGTGAGTAATGGTATCGCCTACGTGTTCCAGGTCTGATATCTTTTTAAGCAGTTCAGGTCGCCTTTCAACAGGGGCATTTACCATTTCGCTGAAAACAATTGATATGTCCACGAGGTTATTACTGGACATGGCAAAGAGTTTAAAGAATTGCTTGTCCTGCGGGATTAGAAACGAGAATATTTTGCTGAAAGCCATGATTACTAGGTTTATTGGACGAGAGTATTATGTAAATGTTAGCTTACGGTTAAGTAATTTGAGGCTCGAAAATGTGAAAATTTGGCATGATATTCAAATAGCTCTGATTAACCTGAAAAACAATAGCTTGTACCACTTTGATGCTTTGTGTAATGGATTAGAAGCAACGCAGGGTAATGAGGGAATTAATGAATGTTGGATTTGCCGGTAGCGGTTGAAGGTTTGTGTATAAGTCATTTGCTAATCTCAAATTGTTGCGTAATTTTCGCCCGCAATTTTAGCTGATATTATGAGCCCTGTAGAATACAATTATAAAATGCAGCTATCCCCTTTAAAAACGAAAACCAAATTGAAAAGATGAAAAAGGTATTACACATTATTACGGTGCTGAGCTGTATAGCTTTAAGCAGTTTTGCACAAACTACGATTCCGAATGGAAGTTTTGAGACATGGACCAATGTTGGTTCAAGCACTGCCCAGCCGGTAAGTTGGAGCTCAAATGAAACGGGGTCAGGTCTTGCGTCAAGCGGCCCTCAAACTTGTTTCCAGAGTACTACTGCCCATAGCGGCAATTATTCCGCAAAGGTTGAATCGGCATCGTATTTCTTTCAGGTTGTAAATGGATCGCTAACTACCGGACAAGTTTGTGCCCCAAGTACAACTAAATCAGATGGTTATATTAGCAGTGTGCCGGGTAATACCGGGCATATTGCCACTTTTACCGGCAAACCGGATAGTTTGATCTTCTGGTATCAGTATACTTTAGGTGGGAGTTTAGATTACCCTACCGTTCAGGCCAGACTGCATGTTGATACCGCTTATGCGCCCGAAACTTCCAATAGCTATCACCCAACTACCAACTATAACATTATTGCAAGAGCTTTATGGCAGGGCGCTTCTGCAAACGTTAGCACCTGGACCCGGGTTTCTGTACCCTTTGCGTATGCCGACACCATCAGGACGCCTCAGTATATCTTAATAAGTACTACTTCAAGCGGTGACCAAACAGGAGGATCAGCCAACAGCATTCTTTTGCTGGACGACTTTTTAGCATATTACAACCCAGTATTAACCACTGGTACTATCTCTACCGGCCCGTACTATGTATCAGCCAGTGATTCAAGCGCCATTAGCGTTCCGTTTACGCTAACCGGCACTGTTGATTCTACTAATACGGTTACTGCACAACTTTCGGATGCAAACGGTTCATTCGCTTCGCCTGTTACCATTGGTAAGCTTGCTACTATGTCTTCGGGTACCATTTCAGCATATTTACATGCAGGCACGGCAAGCGGTACTGGTTACAGGGTAAGGGTAGTATCTAACGGCCCCGCACTTACTGCTGCCGATAATGGTTCAAATATTACTATTGATTTAGTGAATAATTCAGTGGCACCTTCCGCCGCACAGTCAATAGCCGCCAATACCAATGGTACGTTGCTAACTGTTACCGAAGCACCGGTGGCTGGCACTTCACGCCAGTGGGAATATTCCACCACTTCAGGCGGCCCTTACCAGGCATTTACTACCGCACAAACCAGGACTACTTACACACCCAACTTCAGCACGGCCGGTACTTATTATGTTGTTTGTGTTTCAACTTACCCAGGCAGTTTAACGGTTATAAGTAACCAGGTGCAGGTTAACGTAGTTTCAACAACCATTGCCCCGGCAACATCGCAAAGTCTTTTAATAAACACGGCGGGCACTCTTTTAACCGCTACAGAAACCCCTGCGGGAACTTCGCGCGCCTGGTTTTACGCTACCACCAGTGGCGGGCCATATACTGCGGCGGTAACCCCTGGCAATACTACCCTTAACTATACCCCTGAATTTGCTACTGCAGGTAACTACTATGTTGTGTGCAAAAGCGTAATTGGTGGAATTACCGCAACCAGTAACGAAGTATTAATTAGTGTGGGTTCTGTTACAATTGCTACAGGAACTGTTAGCGGCTCACCTTTCTTATTCAGCCACTCGGCACCTAATGCAAGTGTTTCTGTTCCGTTTACCACCAGCAGCGCGTTTAACGCGGGCAACATCTTTACTGCCCAGTTAAGTGATGCTTCAGGTTCTTTTGCAACCGCAACAAGTATTGGCACGCTTAATGCAACCAGCAGCGGAACAATTGCAGCAACCATTCCTTCAACAACCCCGGCTGGTACTGCTTACCGCATCCGTGTTACCGGCTCTAACCCGGCTATTATCGGGTCTGATAACGGCACTAACCTGGTGGTGGACCAATTCAATAGCTCAATAGCACCCACTGCTACCCAAAACATCGCTTTAAATGCCAATGGCACAGTGTTAACCGTAACTGCATCGCAAACCAGCACTTACCAGTGGCTGGTTTCAACAGTAAGTGGCAGTGGTTATGCGGCGTTTACGCCGGCGCAAACCGGGGCCACATATACCCCTAATTTCAGCACACCCGGCACTTACTATGTAGTGTGTGTATCAACTAACCAATATACTGATGCCGACACCAGCAACGAGGTTGAAATCATTGTATCAAACGGCACAACGCTTACGACACTTGCTGTTGCCGGCTCGCCGTACCTTGTTTCTGACAGCTCAAACGTGCAGGTTAATGTTAACTATACTTCTGCTGCTGTGTTTACCAGCGGCAATACTTTTCAGGCGCAGCTTTCAGATAATACAGGCGGCTTTGCAAACCCGGTTAACATAGGTAGCTTAACTTCAACGGCTTCTACAGGCACTGTAACGGCTACTATACCTAGCACCAGTTTAAGCGGCACTCATTACCGCATACGCGTTGTATCCAGCAGCCCGGCCATTACAGGTAGTGTTGATAGCACCGACCTTACTATTGTTCAGTTTGCGGTTTCAGTAAGCCCAACCGATACTCAGGTACTGGTGCGCCACCAAAACGGCCAAACCCTTACAGCTACTTCAAACCAGCCAGCTACTTACAACTGGTTATACTCAGTTATTCAGGGTAGCAGCTATGTTCCATTCAGCCCTCAGCAGACAGGTGATACGCTTGTTCCAAATTTCAATAATGTGAATACCTATTATGTGGTTTGTGATGTAACCAATGCTGCACATGCTTACATACTTACACCTGAGGTGGTGGTGATAGTAAACGTTTCAGGCCCTAATGGTATCAACGGAGTTGAAAAGAGCACTATTAAAGCATATTGGGCTAATAATGATTTTGTGGTTGACCTTACCGATGCTAACCTAAATCACCCTGAACTGGAGTTAGTAAGCGTAACCGGCCAGGTAGTATTTAAAGCGGCCATGGCAACCATGAGCGTGAACAGGTTTACCCCGCAATTGCCTGAAGGTATATACGTGTTTAAAATTGTTGATGGTGAGCAGGTATACACCGGTAAAACAGATAAGAAATAAGCATCTCTTTAAGTTGATTGAAGCGGCTTCTTCAGAAAAGTGCCGGACAGCCAGTAAAAAACGCAAACCTCAGATTTATTGAAGGGGTTAAATAAAAAAATCCCTGCCGGATAAAACAAGGCGCGGATTTTTATTTGAATCAGTACAAACTTTCTTTAAAAACAAACAGCCACCCTGTAAACCGGGTAGCTGTTTGTTTTTGTGCAAGGCACCTTAAAAGCGATTAATGAACGCTTTGGATAGCCGCTTCAACACGGTGGATAGCTTCGCGAATATGCTGGTGGGCGCGCTCCCTGAGGCCTTGG
>CAISWS010000403.1 GCA_903889265.1 uncultured Bacteroidota bacterium | reverse complement strand
TTTTATCGGTAGTTTTATTTTTTTATTGTATGTAATATCGAAAATATTTCAGGAGAATCAAAAAAAATGAAAACTTTTGTTCCACTTAAACCTTTCGGAATCCTGTTTTATTGAAAATCAATGATTTAAATTTATTTGTTAAAAACGCTCCTGTGCAAATTTTATATGCAGACATCATCCTGACAAGGCAATGTTACTTTGCAAACCGAAATTAATCCAATCCTTGTTGTATATAAAACTTAGTAAAAATAATCTTACATGATTAGCGGGTAGCTTTGGAGATAGTAGTCCTTGGGAAGAATCTTACACGGGCAAGTAAATTATTTCATTTTTCAGGGTTTCCGGGAGTAAGGTATACCAAGGGGCGGCAAGTTCCGGAGAGCGGTGGATGAGATTAATAGTTAAATGCCTGAGGCGATCATCTTTGCTTAGGCCAAGGCATTGTGTATCGCACATAAATTTCCCATGCCCATAAATTCAGACCTGCAGAAATAACGAACTTGTGGCCTTTCATTACGGAAAGCAAAATTGTTATCCTTTCAGGCAATCACTTTCTATTGGTCAGGTTTTTGGGAAGGCGGCTTTCCCATAACATGAACACAACTAAAAGTGCAACCCCGATAAGGGGGAGAATGAGCCACCAAAACATAGGATGACGGAATATGGCAACAAACAATGTGATTAGCATAGCACTTAATTTTAAAGGTGAATAAATATTTGAGATGATTTTTCCCCTTAAAAAAATAATTCATTTACAGAGGCAGTGTGGAGTTTATTTATTTGCTACTGTAAGTTACTGCTAATGTACCGATCAGGCAAATTGGGTTTGAAAGCATGATGCCATTTGTTAATTCCTTTAACCCCCGTTTGCAGAGGGCTGGGATGTTTGCAAAAAAAAGCGGGCCGCTATTAACGGACCGCATTTATCTTTTACGCATTTATCTTTACCCCCCGGTCAAAGCTGATTTTAAAATTGCTCAATTGGGTGAACCCATCTTTTAGTCAACCTTGTGCAGATAAGTGTGAAAAGACAAGCGAAAGTACTGGATGCAATTCGTAGCAAAAAAGAACCAGGGCTTCATTTTTCTTCCCGTAATTTTGAGGTAATAAGACAACAGACGCAGGCACTAACCTAAAACCTGCTTTATGTTCAGGCAACTGATAACACTGATTTCTTTCGTTATTTAGGGAAGTCAAAAATCCGGCATATTCCCGCTTTCAATCTTATTTCTATTTTTGTTTTAAACACCCCTGGCTGATTGAAGTGTGTTTTTTATCAGTTTATGGGTGTAGGGAGTTTAATTGCCTGGATATAGGCTTGCCGGAAAAGGCGGATATAATTTATAACTGAGTAAATGTTAAACGTGAAATTAAAACCAGGCATCATTTTGTTTCTTGTTTTTGCGGGTATTTGTGTTCGGGGCCAGGCCCCTTCTGAAACCGGTAAGAATCCTACCGCCGATTCAATCCAGATAAAACTGGATGAGTTCAAAAAGTTGCTTGACTCGGGTGTTATTGGGGAAGACGAGTATAATAAAATGAAGTCGGAATTGCAGAATGCAAAACCGCAAAACACAACGGCTACCCCGCAAAAGGCGGGAACAACAGACTCAACTCAGGCAAAACTAGATCAACTTAAAAAACTTTACGAAACGGGTGCAATCAGTGATGATGATTACAACAAAGCAAAAGCCAAAATACTTGGACTGCCCCAACCCGAAACAAAACCTGAAGTTAAATCCGAGGTGTTTTTAACCAAGGCCGACACCATGTCATTAAAGGTGTTGGGAGAAAGGGCAAAATCTAAAGTAATTGCCGGTTCGGTTATTTTATCTGTAGGGGGGGGCTTTATTATCGGTGATATTTTGCTGGCCACCGTATCCAAAAAACTTAACCCTAAAGACTCGGCTTACTCCGATGAAGTTACAACACGCCATGGCTCAGAAGCCGCGCTTGGGGTATTAGGTGGAGTTGCCTCTATTGGCGGATCGGTATTTTTGGCATTGGGCCTTAAAGACAAGGCCATTTACCGGCGCAGAAACAAAGCACTTACCATGAATTTTACCGGCAAGGAAGTTGAAATAGCTTTTGTTTTTTAAAACCCTGGCGGAAGATTACAGAAGTATTCTCTGAAGGCTTAGTGTAACCGGAGTTTAGTTTTGAAAAATGTATTTCAAAACAGCCGCCAGCCTTATTCCACCCAAAAGCAATTGTCTTTCAACAATGGGTGCGTTCTGCTCCATGTATTTATGTTTCAGGTCGTTTCCCTTAAAATCATAGACAGTATCCAGCAGGGTGCGCGATTCATTCATCCAGGCTTCAAAATCGACGTGCCTTATTCGTGCCAGGTCTTCTTTTGTAAACTGGCTTAGTTTAGACCAGTCGAGAGGCTGTCCTAATACGGCATCCTGTATTATTTCGCTATCCCAAACGCGGTGCAGGTTGGTTGGGCTTTGATTATAAAATACCTGAACAGTATTGCCACCCTGGTCTTTGGCATAGCCAACATGCAAGGGTTGGTGAAGATCGCCCATCAGGTGCATCAGAATCTTAAAGTCAATCTCAATTTTTTCTTTCGAATATTTCTGGCGCTCTTTTAACTCAGCAACAACACGTTTTAATTCCCAAACAATATTACCGGTATCTGCGGCATTGAAGGGAACATCTTTATCTATGTTTATATAGTGGTAGGGTTTCTGAAAATCATATGATTTGTCAGACTTTATTTCGTCCATCCATACGCTGGCTTCCTCAATCGTAGCTCCCTGTAAATATTTTGTAAGCGAGTCTTTCTCTGACGCATTCAACTGGCTAAAGGCAATTTTGGCTACAATTTTATGTCCGGCAGGCCCCCATGCCATGCAGTTTATTTGTAGTAAAAAAAGAATAAAGACCAGATAAATGTTTTTGTATGATTTTAAGTTAGCCATGGCAGATGGTTGTTGCAGCTATTTGTTTATTTGCCGCCGGGTGCGATTATAGTAATAATCAGGCTTAATTTATTTTTTCGATGGTGTAAGTCAGAAATACCCTGTCCTTTAGCGGGTATTTGCTGAACGGGCAGGGGTCATCGTTGACACCACTTTGGGGGGAGTTTTTAAACTGATCAGTTTTACCAAGGTTATTGTAATTGTGTAGTTTGGTTATCTCGCCGTAATTATCGTCAAGGCATCCGCGCATAAACATGGCAAAGGTAAAAGAGCTGGCTTTGAAGGTATGTTTGGTTTTGCGGTTACACGGCGAACCCGGGTCGAGCAATTTACCAAAAAGCATATCTACACCATCTACTTCCCAACCGCTCATGTTTAACCTAAAGCTTTTACCGCGCGGAACACAAACAATAAACTGGTTATTCAAAGTCCAGTGGTGTTTGTATGTTTTGCCCAGGCCCTTGGACAGTATTTTTCCCTTTTTCGGAAAAAAGTCGTTTACAAAAATCCAGTCGTTGCCCACGCTGGCAAAAAGACGCACTTCGGCTTTCGAAAGTATCTCATCCAGGTATCTGAAATGGATGTTCGTAAGCGTTACTTTATAAATATCAACCGGCTGTGTTGCTGCAACCCCGCTACCCTCATCCCAGTAAACATCCAGGGTACGGGCGTAAATTTCCAGGTCGTTTGCGTTTTTCGAATTCCATGGTATTATAACACGCGCCGTAGCCGAGTCATCGTTCAACTCAATCATTTCACCAACCGTAAAGTTATCCCCTTTCTGGGTCGTTAAAACGTATTTAAGATGTGCTTTTGGCGACGGGCGCGGCAGATCAATTTTGGCAGTAAACTCATAATCTTTCGAACTCATATTTACCCGGCGCACAAACTTGGGTGCGTTGTACCGGTTGTTCAGCAAAGCCCCGCCGTCGCCACTGGCAAAAATATCAATGCGGGTGGCAAACTTTATCGAGCTGTCGCCAATAATTATTCTGTCGGGCAATGCGCGTTTAAAAGCAACAAACCTAAGGGGGTGCAGTTCGGCATTAGCCGGTGGATGGCCGCGGTCCCATACATAGTTACCTTCAACGTGCGCCCAGTCGCCCGGTGCAGGCCAGTTCCAGATGATATCCCCTATCTCGTGGCCTGCACTGAAAAATCCTCCGCTTCGCCCGGCATCATTATCGGCCCTGATGGGGTTAATCCGGTTGGCCATGGCAAGGCCGCATTCCCATTCGCAATGCATAACGGTATTCATTACCGTATCGTTTTGTGGTTGCCTTTTGTATACCAGCAGGGGTAACAAATTGGTAAACCGGTTATCCTCGGTTCTATCAGGTATAATATCAAAATTAACATCATGCGAATAGTGATAGAACGGCAGGTCCTCCTCATACACATGCGGCCCATCGCTGCCATCGGTGGGGTTGCATATAACTTTGCCCTCCATAATACCCACGTAGTTGCGGTCTACAACCGGTAGCCATGATGGGAGTATGATACCGATATCGTACGACAAATGGTTTTTAAGAATTGAAAAAGTATCTCGGCAGGGCGAAAAGCCCTCCTCGCTTTGCGTGGAATAGGGGTGCGTTTTAAGCGGCGCCTGTGCATTGCCGGTTTTTGAAAACGCAATAATAAAGAGTAAAGCCAGAGTCTTGTTCATTTCAAATTGAGAGGTAAATATAGTGGCAAAAGCGGGGCTTCTTTTCAAAAAATGTAAAAGATCTGCCGGCATAAGGCAATATTATTATGCGCTTTTGTGCTATACTGCAAGCCATTATGTGGCTAAAGGTATATCGTTCAGATAAGTATATAGTTATTTATTACAACCATTTCATCTGTTTTATGGTGTCTCCTGATATTTTTCTGCCAATTTTGTTACTCCTTTAAAGAGGGGATTTCAAAATCTGGTTTACAGAGGGAGATTGAATTAAATGTCCATTTAATTAGACCACGGAATTCCGGTAGTTATAATACATGGATATAATTAGTTTGTAAAGAATGTTTTGCCTGAATAAATAACTAATTCTATCTTACCTCACAATTATTCCATGAAGCAGAGAAAAGTAATAATTATAGGCGGAGGAGTTGCAGGAATGAGCGCTGCACACGAATTAATTGAACGTGGATTTGACGTAACTGTATACGATAAAAATCCCACTTATGTTGGCGGCAAAGCACGGTCGGTAGATGTGGACCCCGGTGGCCAACAGGATACAGGGACCCCGTTACCGGGTGAGCATGGGTTCAGGTTTTTCCCCGGCTTTTACAAGCACATTACGGATACCATGAAACGCATACCTTACCAGGAAGGGCCTGGTAAGCCGTATCAGAAAAACGGATGTTACGGCAACCTTACACCCACGCACCGCATTATGCTGGCGCGCTATGATAAGCCACCGCTTATTTCAATCGCCAACTTTCCGCGCAGCTTTGCCGATTGGAAAGTGCTTTTTCAGTTTATTACCGAATTTAAAAACAGCGGCTTAACCGCCGAAGAAAGGAAGTTTTTTGAAGACCGGGTGCTGGAACTAGCCACCAGTTGTAAAGAACGGAGAAGGGACGAGTACGAAAAGTTAAGCTGGTGGGAATTTCTGGAAGCTGATTATTACAGCGAAACCTACCAGCATTTGCTGGCAGGGGGCCTGGTGCGTACCCTGGTTGCGGCGCAAGCTAAGTTTGCAAGTACCAAAACCGGTGGCAATGTCTTTTTGCAACTGGTGTATACCATGGCCACACCGGGTGTTAACACCGACAGAGTTTTAAACGGCCCAACCAATGATAAATGGCTGAACCCCTGGAGCAAATACCTGGAACAAAAAGGGGTTAAATATCATTTGAACCACGAGGTAGAGAAGATTGAAATGACCGGTGCCGCTGTTGGCGGTGTGCACGTAAAGGATGGTAACGGCCAGTTAATAAAAGATAATGCTGATTACTACATTATGGCGGTGCCGGTTGAGGCAGCCGCTGCGCTGGTGAGAAGGAGCCATGGTATGGTGGCCGCTGACAATGTGCTGGATTCCCTGCACACGCTGGCTAAAAGTGTAAGCTGGATGAACGGTATTCAGTTTTACCTGAACCAGGAAGTGAATATCAGTGACGGACATGTTATTTACAGCGATAGTGAGTGGGCTGTTACTTCTATTTCGCAAACACAATACTGGAAAAATTTTGATTTGAGTAAGTGCTACAACGGTAAGGTGAAAAGTATCATTTCTATTGATGTCTCTGACTGGTTGAAAACTACTTTTAAAGACCCGGTTACCGGTGCTGAGAAGCTGGCGAGGGATTGCACCTGGCAGGAGATTGCTGATTTTGTGTGGCTACAGCTATCGCGCAGCCTGAATATAAACGGGGCAAAAGTGCTGGATAAAAGCATGATTGAATATTACTATATTGATAGCGATATCCATGATGCTGAAACGGGCCAAAAGGCTTTGGAGGACAAAAGCCGCAGCCATGAGGCGCTGTTTAATCTGGAGCCGCTGTTAGTAAATACTGTGCATTCATGGACCTTACGGCCCAACGCAAGTTCCAATATTCAAAACCTTTTTCTGGCGGCGGATTATGTGCGCACCAATACTGACCTGGCAACCATGGAAGGGGCCAATGAAGCGGCGCGACGTGCCGTTAATTGTATAATTGATGCGGCAGGGCAAAACCAACCTTATTGTAAGATATGGCCGCTAACTGAACCCTGGCTGTTGCTACCGCTTAAATGGTACGATTTGTGGCGATACAACCGCGGCCTTACACACGCAGCTAAAACCCCATTGTGGCTCAAAATTTTAATGATATTCTGGGGCCTGGCCTATGGAATTGAATTTGCTTTCAGGGCTTTGTTTGCTCTTATTTTCGGATAACTAAACCAAAAGTTAAGCATGACCATATTTGAGTATTTACAAACCCCGCATCCCTGGTTTAATACGGTTGATTATACAGTAACGCAAATTGTGTTATTTACTACCGGCGCGGTGCTTTGGGTGGCCGCCTACATTAATACCATTTATTGGATAGGCAAAAAGCAAACACTTGATATACCGGCCATTGCCATTACCCTTAATTTTGGCTGCGAAATAACCACGGCCATATTTTTTGTGCCTAATATGGGCAACGCGCTGGTATTAGCTTACTGGGCCTGGATGGTGTTAGACGCTTACATTATATTTTCGCTTTACCGGTATGGATACAAGCAAATGCGGGTAGACTTTTTTAAACAGAATTTTCATAAGTTTCTGATTGTGGGGTTGGTGGTCAGCTTTTTTGTTCAGTGCAGTTTTATTCTGAAGTATGACCTGCCGATGGCCCCCCTTGATTCGTATGTTATAAACCTGGTGATGAGTATCTGCTTTATTTACATGTTTTTTATACCGGGTTACGAGGGCAACCGCAAACTTACCGGGTGGGCCAAGTTTTTGGGTACCGGCATTATAAGTGTTATGTTTCAATCGAAATACCCGGATAATTATTTTCTTACTTCTTTGTATGTTTTTTGTGCTTTGTTTGATATCTATTACCTATATCTTTTGTATAAGGTTAATCCGCCGCAGGTATGAATAAATTTGATGAGTGGATTTCGTGGTTTGTTCCGGATTCAGCCTATGCCAGCCCGGAAACATTAAGGTTACACCGGCTTTTTGTTAATTCCTGTTTTCTTACTGCATTTTTTGCGTTAGGATATTGCCTGATGAGTATTTACATGAGTGGTTATTATTTTGCCGTAGCCATGGTTATTTCCATCGTGGTTTTTCTGATTCTTCCGCTTCTTTTGAAATGGGGATTAGGTTTGGTTACGCTGGCAAATGTTTATACCGCCCTCATTGCTGTGGTTTATATATGCCTGGTTTATTGGGATGGGGGTATCAGAAACGCCAATGTAGCGCCGTGGATAATTATGTTGCCTGCTGTGGCCATGATGATGCAGGGCATACGGGCCAGTATGGCCTGGCTGGTTATATCGCTGATTATTGTAGGTGGCTTTGCCTATTTTAATTTTCGGGGTGTAAGGTTTGCTGTGAGGTTTGATACTTCCAAGGACCCCCTGTTCAACCTTTTATCATTAAGCGGTTTGGTAGCTATTATTTCCCTTATCATTTTTATTTCAGAAAGCGGAAAAAGAAAAGCACAGAAAATGCTGGAAGAGCAGAATAAAGCACTTGAACGCCTGAATATTGAAAAAAACAATTTTTTGAATATTGTGGCCCACGACCTTAAAAACCCCCTGGCCAGTGTAAGGGCCTTTGCCGAAATTTCAGGTTATGAAAAAACTACGCCGGAGAAGCGCACTATTTATCTGCAACATATTGCAACCTCTGCTGACCGGATGTTTGAGCTGATTAAAAACCTGCTGGATGTAAATATGATTGAATCGGGCAAAATGGGATTAAAGCCCGTTGAGTTATGTTTGAACGACTTAATTACTAATTACTTAAAGCAGGCCAGTGTTGTGGCTTTGAGCAAACAAATCAATTTAGTTGCTCAATTGCCTGAAAACCGTATTTATTTACAAACTGATAAAGCCCGGCTGGAGCAAATACTTGAAAATTTTATTTCAAATGGCATGAAATACAGCCCGGCAGGAAGTAACGTAAAGGTGCAGTTGAGCGATGCCCCCGCTTATGTTGAGATTTGTGTAATAGACGCGGGGCCGGGCATATCAGCGGCGGATATGGAAAAGCTCTTTAAACAATACGGTGTAACCTCATCTGTACCAAGAGAGGGAGAGAATTCTATGGGCTTGGGGCTGGCCATTGTAAAAAAAATAGCGGATGCCTTTGGGGCGGATGTAGGGTGTATATCGGAACCCGGAAAGGGGTGTAATTTTTATATCAGGTTGCCTAAACAGGCCAGGGAAACTATCAGTTGAATCAGATATATACAGATGCGCTAAATGGCATTTTGTATATTAGCGGAATATATTTCTTTATCTATTTAATCATAAAATGTCAGCCTCATCAGTCACCCAGATTATTATTGCCGACGACCAGATTATTGTGGCGGAAGGAATAGGCATAATGCTTGAACAGCAGGAGGATTTTAAGCTGATGGGGATTGCCCCGAACGGCGAGGAGCTGATGCAGATGTTAACCACCATGCAGCCGCACCTGGTATTGATGGATTTAAACATGCCGGTTGTGGATGGCTTTAAAGCTTGTGCTATGGTAAGGGAGAAATACCCTGATATTGTGGTAGTGGCACTTACCACCTATGATGATGATAAAATGCGCCAGCGTATAAAGACTGCCGGGGCGGCAGCCATGTTGCTTAAATATACATCGTCGGTTGAGCTGGCTAAAAAACTGCGCCTGATTATGGCTAGAGGCAATAATGGCTCATTTATAAGCGATGGGGCAGTTATTAAAACTGAAATTGACGAGCAAACCAATAAAGACGATATTTTTTTGTTAAAGCAAAAGATTTCGGAGCGTGAGCTGGAGGTAGTTAAGCTGATTACCCAGGGTTTAAACTCAGAGGATATAGCGAAGAAGTTGTTTTTAAGTAAACATACTGTTAAAACGCACAGGAAAAACATTCTTGAAAAGCTGAACTTAAATAACACAATTGAGCTTATAAATTTCGTTCATAAGCACAAGCTTCTGTAAATCAAATCTTTATGTTGATTGTGCTCTTCGCATGCTGTGTTGATTTATAGATCACTATACATTTAATTGAGCGAATACCACTTTGTAGGTATTGTTCAGGACCATTCAGTTACCGACCTTCGTATCACTTAATTACAATGAGGCTTTCCTTTGCTGACACTAAGGAATATTTTAGTCTTTCTCGTTTTTATCCCCCCACCCCTTGGGGGGATAAAACGGGAGGGCGAAAGAAAAGAGTTTAACACACAGTTTTAGTATAACCCACACTATGGAGAGTTTCTTCGGGCAAGGGTTGCCCTGAAGAGGCTTTGGAAATATTTCAGATTTACTTGCCTGCTGATAAACTAAACGCTGTTTACACCGGTGTTTGGCTTAACTTTGTTTTTCAGTGAAGCTAAACGACACCTTCAATTTTTTATCGAAATTAAGTCCGGCAAAAGTAGCTAATGCCTCAATGGTGTTATCTTCTTACTATCTGGCAAAGCAAAGTGGCAAACCTATGCAGTGGGGTATGCCTTTTAATGTTTCGGTTGAGCCTACTACCAGTTGTAACCTGGGTTGCCCGGAGTGCCCAAGTGGCTTGAAATCCTTTACCCGGCCCACAGGAAACCTTGATTACGACTTTTACAAACGGCTGATAGATGAAACAGGAGAGAAGCTGATTTACCTGTATTTCTATTTTCAGGGCGAACCGTATATGCACCCGCGTTTTCCGGAACTGGTAAAATATGCGGCGCGGAAAAAAATTTACACGGTAACCTCAACCAACGCCCATTTTTTAACTGAGCGAAAGGCAAGGGAAACGGTAGAATCGGGCCTTGACCGTATTATCATTTCAATTGATGGTACCACTCAGGAAACCTATGAACAATACCGGGTGGGCGGTAGCCTCGAAAAAGTAATTGAAGGCACTAAAAACCTGGTGGGGATGCGGCGTGAACTAAAATCAAAAACACCACATATTATTTTTCAGTTTTTAGTGGTAAGGCCTAATCAGCACCAGTTGGATGATGTGAAAAAACTTGCCAGGGAACTGGGTGTTGATGAAGTAAAGCTTAAAACCGCGCAGCTAAATGATTTTAAAAAAGGTAACCCGCTGATGCCTGATATTGAGCAGTATTCCAGATATAAAAAAAACGGCAGGGGCGAATATCAAATCAAAAATGAGTTGCTGAACCATTGCTGGAAATTATGGCATAGCTGCGTTATAACCTGGGATGGCAAAATAGTGCCCTGTTGCTTTGATAAAGACGCGCAACATCAGTTAGGCGACCTTCACACCAAATCGTTTGCGCAAATATGGCAAAGCGATTTGTACCGCTCATTCCGCAGCCGCGTGCTTAAAGGCAGGGCGGAGATTGATATTTGTACTAATTGCAGCGAAGGGACCAGGGTTTGGTATGATGTGGGGTAATAAAATGACTGTGCGTTCGTGACTCAGTAGCCAATCTTTTCTATTACTTTTCAGCCATGAAGATGTTCAGTATAGTAAAATGCAGTGCACTATTGCTATTTGGGTTTTTCTTATTCCATAATGGAATTTTTGCCCAATCATTCGACAGCACCTATTACAACAATTTAAAGTGGCGGATGATTGGCCCTTACCGGGGTGGCAGAACCGTGGGTGCCAGTGGCATAGTTAAACAACCCAACATTTTTTATATCGGCGTAAACAATGGCGGCGTTTGGAAAACCAATGATTTTGGCCGCACCTGGAACCCCGTTTTTGACAGCCAGCCCACCGGTTCAACAGGTGATGTTGCCGTAGCTCCCTCAAACCCCAATGTAATTTATGCCGCCAGTGGCGAAGGCCTTCAGCGGCCCGACCTTTCGGTGGGCAATGGGGTTTATCGCTCGGACGATGGCGGAAAATCCTGGCATAACACAGGGCTTAGCGAAGCGCAACAAATAGGTGGTTTATGTATTGATGAAAAAAATGAAAACCGGGTCTTTGCTGCGGTGCTGGGACATCCTTACGGGCCGAATGAACAACGTGGCGTTTTCAGAACAATGGACGGGGGGAAAACCTGGAAGAAGGTTTTGTATTTTGACGAAAACTCGGGTGCCGTGCAGGTTGAAATTGACCCGGTCAATCCGCAGGTGGTTTATGCTGATTTATGGGCTGCAAGGCAAGCGCCTTGGGAAAACGGAAAATGGCAGGGCCCTAAAAGCGGGTTATATAAATCGGGGGATGGTGGTAATACCTGGAAACCAATTGCTACGGGTTTGCCAACTTACAAACAAGGGTTGAGCCGTATTGGGTTT
The DNA here is from genome assembly GCA_903889265.1 of uncultured Bacteroidota bacterium. Classification (GTDB taxonomy): domain Bacteria; phylum Bacteroidota; class Bacteroidia; order Chitinophagales; family LD1; genus Bog-950. The sequence goes on along the minus strand of CAISWS010000403.1, from coordinate 34,669 downwards.
TGCGTTGCAGCAAGCAATCATAATATTTTATACGCAACGGTTAACGCTGATGCCGGATACGGGGGCGTTTACCGTAGTGATGATGCCGGTGAAAGCTGGACCAAACTTAGCGGTGATAAAAGATTATGGGACCGGGGTGACGATTTTGCGGAGATAAAAGCCGACCCCAAAAATGCAGAGGTGGTTTACGCGGTAAATGTAGTGGTGTGGAAATCGATTAACGGCGGTAAGACCTGGGCAGGTATTAAAGGCGCACCGGGCGGCGATGACTACCACCGGTTATGGATAAATCCGGACAATACAGATATTATGCTTTTGGCGGGTGACCAGGGAGCTGTTGTTACTGTAAATGGCGGTCAAACGTGGAGCTCGTGGTACAATCAGCCCACTGCGCAATTATATCATGTTAGTGCGGATAATGTATTTCCTTACAACGTGTATGGTGCTCAACAGGAAAGTGGTTCGGTAGGTATTGCTTCGCGCGGAAATGATGGGGCTATCACCTTTCGCGATTGGCACCCGGTTGGGGCGGAGGAGTGGGGCTATGTGGTGGCCGATCCTCTGGACCCTAACATTATTTATGGCGGTAAACTATCGCGATATAACAAACGCACCGGGCAGGTACAGGATATTACGCCGGTGCCGGATAATAAAGGTGAGTACCGGTTCGTCCGTACTGCGCCGGTTGTTTTTTCGCCGGTCAATCCTCATGTAATGTTTTATGCAGGTAATGTGCTTTTTAAAACTTATGATGGCGGACATTCGTGGTCTGTAATCAGCCCTGACCTTACCCGTACTCAGTACGACATCCCCGCCAGTGTAGGGGTTTATAAAACTGAGGATATGAAAACCATGCCACGGCGCGGGGTTATTTATACCATAGCCCCCTCACCGGTTGACAGTAACATTATATGGGCTGGGACAGACGACGGCCTGATACAGGTTACGCGCAATGGCGGCCAAACCTGGAGTAATGTAACCCCACCCCAAATTACATCGTGGAGTAAAATCTCTATGATAGATGCCAGTCATACTGACCCAAATACAGTTTATGTTGCGGTTAACCGGATACGCTGTGATGATATGCACCCGCATATTTTTAAAACCAATGATGGCGGAAAGACATGGCATGAAATTGTTAGCGGTTTGCCCGATGACCCTATTAATGTGGTGCGTGAAGATGCCATACGTAAAGGGCTTTTATTTGCCGGTTCAGAAAGGGCAGTTTATTTCTCGGTGGATGAAGGCGGACACTGGCAATCGCTGCGGTTAAATATGCCTGCAACTTCTATCCGCGATTTAGTAATAAAAGATAACGACGTAGTGGTGGCAACTCATGGCCGCTCGTTTTGGATACTGGATGATATTTCCCCGCTGCGGCAACTGAATGCTGAATTAATGAAGAAGGCTGTTATTTTATATGGCCCCGCACCTGCTTACCGGGTTAGGTGGAACATGAACCCCGACACGCCACTTCCTCCCGATGAACCAATCGGGCAGAACCCACCTGATGGGGCGGTGATTGATTATTACCTGAAGGATAAAGCCAACATGGTAGCGCTTGATATTTTTGATTCGGATGGAAGGCTGATAAGGCATTTTAATAATTACGATACGCTGTATAAAATTCCGGATGTAAATATTCCTTTATACTGGATACGGCCTCAGCAAATACTTTCAAACGAGCCAGGGGCGCACCGGTTTGTATGGGATTTGCATTATCAACCTATAAACGAGCCTCCGGTTTATCCAATTTCAGCGGTTTACCAGAATACAGCACCTGAACCTACCTCGCCGTTGATGGTGCCAGGCATTTATACCGTCAGATTGAGAGCGGGCAATGCCGAGGAGGTACAGGCCTTTTATTTGGTTATGGACCCCAGGGTAAAAATCTCAAAGGAGGATTTAAAACAGCAATACGATTTATCCATGGTTTGTTATGAGCAAAAAAAATTAATTAAGGGCGGTTCAGATGCTTTAAAATCTTTGCAGCGCCAGATTAATCAATTGTTGCCCAAAGTAAATGACACCATGAAAACCCGGTTAAATGAAATGATTGTAAGGTTAAATGGTTTACAAAGCACACCTGCCGGTAGTAAAGATGAAAGTTTAGATGGTATAAGCGAAGCGGACCAATCGCTGTTTAATATGCTTCAGGCTGCGGATGTTGCGCCTAACGAGCAACTTGTAAAAGCAGTGGATGGGTTGCATACGCGTTTTGACCGGTTTGGCATGAAATGGGAACTTGTAAATGCTGAATTTGGTAATATTAACCGCGAACTGGAGGCAGCGGGGTTACCTGTACTGAAAATAAGGTAGCTGTGCTTTTAATTGTTGTTTGCAAAAGTTGAGTCCCGTCTTCAATTCCTGCTCAGATTGATATTTATACCAACCGCGAGCCGCTATTCTACTAATTGCCTTCTTCGGAAAATACCCAAAATACAGGTATTGCGCGGAGAAAATACAGAGTGAACAACCGGTAATACAAAATGATTAAATGCATTTTCTGGATTTTCCGAAGAGGCCCAATCACAAAATGGTAGTAGTGAGCGTTATTTTAATTTTTTTTCAGGTGTTGTAACCTTTTAACAATGATGCCGTATAGTTAGTTAACAGGCGAGTTCTATCACCTAAAACTTAATGCTATGAAACGTTTCTTAACTCTTTTCTTCCTGCTTTCAATCATTGTTGCAGGTAGTTCATTTAAATTAAAGCGCAACGCCCATGTTGAGCAGTTTAAAAACGATGGTTATTTAACTGCCATTATAGATGGTAAATCTTTTCAGGCACGTGAGGATAATAAATACACGGCTGAACTAATGAACAAATCGGCTGAATCAAATAACTTAATTGCCTCAGCCAATGGTGGTAAACTTACCCGGGTGGCAACCATGGTTAATTTTTATGGCAGCGATTTTAAAGATGACGACGATAACACTTTTACAGAAAGCCTTGGATTTGAATACACTTTTAACGAAGGGGCCCTGGGAGAAGCAGCTGACCAGAAGATGATACTTAGCTATAACAACCAAAAATTTGTAAGCATACCAGCCGAAACTAAAATTACAGTGAATAAAATTGAGTGGAGTTCAGACAAAAGGTCCTTCACACTGAGCGCGGATTTCGATACTAAAATGAAAAGCTGGGGTTCACCCGCACAGGCTTCTCAAACGCTGAGGGTAAAGGGCAAAATGGAAGACATTGTTATCAGCGTTCCTTCATGGATTATGCTTAAAAATGCGGTGCCGCAGGCAAATGCCGATGGCGATGATAAATAATTAAAGATAAAGGTGGCCGAAGGGTCATCTGCGGAACGATGGTCGCTATGTGTAATGCATGGCGGCTTTCTTTTTTTATCAACACCGCTCAATATTCAAATACGGTTTTTGATTATATTGCGGCTTATATGAAACAGCCCATATTAATCGTTTTATTATTAGGCATTACCGGTTTGTGTTTCCGGACCGCAGAGGATGACCAGCAGAAGGATAAAGGTTCTTTTTACGCCACAGCAGATGGCAAAATGTTTAAATTAAAGGATGACCAGTTGTTCCGGGGAATCCTGGTTAGTAAATCTGCCAGCATGGATGGACGAACACCCTCGAGGACCGTTATCAGTACAACCTTTAACGGAGCCACTTATGATAAGCCCGATAAAACCCCTTTTACGGAAAGCGTTGCTTTTGAAATGAGTTATGAAGATTCTAAAACCGGGACGCCCGATATATTCTCTGTGGCGTTGCAGTATAACTCCACAGATTATTCGATGGTGAAGGAATCAAGCAAAATAAAAATTACCCAGTTTGTTTGGGAGGCCGACCACAAGCATTTCCACCTTTCTGCCGATTTCGATTGTCAGATGCGGAGTTGGGGTTATCCTTCAGACAATAAGAAAGATGTAAACCTGAAAGGGCATATGACCAATATCCGTATTACCGTTCCAAGCTGGCTGGCCACTAAAACGCCGCCGGCCGGAGCCAAATAATACCGTCAGCTTTCCTTCATAAGCACCTAATAAAAAATGCTATGCCCAAAAAAATTATGCTGCTTGGCAGCGGCGAACTTGGAAAGGAGTTTGTAATAGCCATCAAGAGGTTAGGCCATTATGTAGTGGCTGTTGATTCGTACAACGATGCACCGGCACAGCAGGTAGCAGATGAGCGCGAAGTAATAAATATGCTGGATGGAACAGCATTGGATGGCATTGTAGCCAGGCATCAGCCGGATATTATTGTGCCCGAAATAGAAGCTATTCGTACTGAGCGGTTTTATGATTACGAAAAGCAGGGGATACAGGTGGTGCCGTCAGCGCGGGCTGCAAACTTTACTATGAACCGCAAAGAAATACGCGACCTGGCCGCAAAAGAACTTGGCTTAAAAACTGCCAATTACCGATATGCAACTTCGTACGAAGAGTTAAAGGCCGCTGTAGGAGAGGTGGGTATCCCTTGTGTAGTGAAGCCGTTGATGAGTTCATCAGGCAAAGGCCAGTCTACTATAAAAAACGATGGAGATATTGAAAAGGCCTGGAATTATTCGCAAAGCGGTAAGCGTGGCGACATTGCAGAGGTAATTGTTGAAGCCTTTGTAAAATTTCATACCGAAATAACCTTGCTTACGGTTACTCAAAAAAACGGACCAACACTTTTTTGTCCGCCCATTGGCCACCGGCAGGAGAGGGGCGATTACCAGGAAAGCTGGCAGCCCTGTGCCATGAGCCATGCCTACCATCAGGAAGCTATACTAATAGCAGATAGAGTGACCAAAGCATTAACCGGCGCAGGTATATGGGGCGTGGAATTTTTTCTGGCTGATGACGGTGTTTATTTCAGTGAGTTATCTCCCCGGCCGCATGATACCGGTATGGTTACATTGGCTGGCACCCAGACTTTTTCGGAATTTGAACTACACGCACGTGCAGTATTGGGATTACCTATACCTGAAATTGAACTGATAAGAGCGGGAGCGAGTGCCGTGATATTAGCTGATAATGAAGGAAAGTCTCCTGACTATACCGGTTTGGAAGATGCTATGTCTGAAAAACAAACGGACATACGCATATTTGGAAAGCCCACCACCCGGCCATACCGTCGCATGGGTGTAACTTTGGCCTGGGGCCCGGTTGGCAGCGATGTTGACACAATTAAACACATTGCCATTGCTAATGCTAAAAAAGTAAAGGTAATTGTTCAGGAGATTTAAGAACCGGGAATAAGGAACCAAGACCTGTTGTCCGACAGATTCTGTTATGCCTGTCCTCAAGTCTTATATCTCATATGCTGCTTCTGATATCTAACTTCTGTTTCTGTGATTTTATTTCTATTTTCATAGTAACAAATAACGGGGCCCTTTGAGACAGTTTGCGCTTGTTTTTTTATTCCTCCTTCCACTGGTGCTAAGTGCGCAAAAGCATATTTATGATGTTGAACTTTTTGGAAAAAAAATAGGCAGTACCGTTGTAGAGCGCATTGACAAAGGTAACGGAGAAGTTGAATTTAAACTGGCCAGTAACTCTGCCGTTAGTATCCTATTTACAAAGAAAACTTCGGCGCTGAATATGGATGTTATCTATAAAAACGGCCAGCTGGTTTCCTCGTATGTGAAAAACGTTAAGGATGATGTAACCGAAGTGGCCACGGTTTTATGGGACGGAGCGAAATATGTAATTAAAAGAGGGGAAGAAACTTTAGTGCTGAAACAAGCTGTAGATTTTTCAAACATCATGTTGTATTTTTTTGAACCTAAGGGCCGGGCAACTATTTTTTCAGAGCGACTGGGCCGGTATTGGAATTTTAATCCGGAAGGTAACGGTGTTTACGAATGTAAGCTGGATAATGGTGTAGATAATATTTACCGGTACAAAAACGGCCTGCTGGTTGAACTTGAAATGAGCAAGGGAGCCAGTGTTTTTATGCGTTTAGTGAAGTAGAAGCCCCCTCCACTGTTAAATACAATAATGAATAATTACTGAAGACCAGAATGAAGCGTAAAATTTATTATTTTATTACAGCGATTACCCTGGCCACTGTACTTTATTTTACATGGGCACTCACGGACAGGGTAAGTACTGCCGGACAAGGTTATAACGGCAAAGTAGATATGCAACAGTTCGGCACTGATTCGGGCCGGGGTAATATTGTAAGCATTCAACCTTATATGCTTCCCGGTGATTATGCTTCTGAGCAGAGCTTTTATAAAACCCTTGATGCATATCTTAAACAGGCACAATCAAAGGGGTGGCTAAATAAAAACACTGTAGTTTCTTTTCCCGAGTACCTGGGCACATGGCTGGTTATAGCCGGTGAAAAAAAAGCAGTGTTTGATGCAAAAACGGTTGATGCGGCTATGCGCACCATGGTTTTGTCCAACCTTTTTTCTTTTCTGCCCGATTATCTTAGTGCAAAAACGACTGATAAATCTGCGTCCGCTCTTTTCCGGATGAAAGCTAAGAGAATGGCCTCTGTTTATAATGAGGCCTTCAGTGTGTTGGCAAAGCAATATAGTGTAACGATTGTGGCGGGTTCCATTGTGTTGCCGGAACCTGAAATAAAGGATGGTTCCTTAACAGTGCATGATGGCATTTTGTATAATGTAAGCGTAGTGTACAGGCCGGATGGAAAAGCTGATGAAAAAATTATTAAAAAGGCATTTCCTATAGCTGATGAACTGGTATTTACCTGCAAGGCGGACGCTGCGGGTATTCCGGTTTACAATACCCCGGCAGGAAAAATGGCGGTGCTTATTTGCGCGGATAGCTGGTACCCCGAATGCTATAAAAACGCTTCTGCCCGGCATGTGGATTTTGTGATTGTACCATCCTATGTAGAGGGCAACGGTGCCTTTAAAAATCCATGGCCTGGTTACAGTGGTTTTGATAACCCTGCTGATATTGATAAAAGCGATATTGGAAAAATTACCATCCTGGAAGGTTGGGTGCGTTATGCTTTACCCGGACGCATGAAAGAAGCGGGCTTGAAAAATGGCATCATTACTTTTCTGCACGGCCAGTTTTGGGACCTTGGTTCTGATATGCATTTTGTGCTGGTAAAAGACGGCGAAACGATTGTAAAACAACCGGAGGCCGATGCATCGGTGGTTAACCTTTGGCTATAAACTAAAGAGGATTTTGTTTTTACTTATACAGGTAAGCTATCTCCCGGGAAGCTCTTTACCGGATAAACATCATAAACAAAAATACCTGCGATGACCGCGGGGTCGCCATCAAGTATTTTTTTTGTCGACTCCACATCGGTATTAAAAATACCGAAGCCCTGTATGTCGGCTTCTTCAGTAACTGGGCAAACTATCGATAGCAAACCTTCGGCCCTTAGCTCAAAGTTTCTTCTGCCGTGTTCCCAGATGATTTTTTTAAGCTCAGGGTGGTTCATGTTGGGGCCTGGCCTTAAAGTCATGATTGAATAATTTTTAGTGGTGGCAAGCATTTGCTTCATGTAATCGTCTGTGATGATGGGCATGGGGCGGGTACTTTTTGTTTGATTCCTGTTATCAAATTTAATTAAGTTTTGTTTAACCGGCCTGTGCAAGATCTGGCAGTGAGAAACTCTTTATTTGCTGGTAATAATATATTTTTGACCGCAACTTGGGATTGCGTTGACGGGAAGTTTGTCTGAATAAAAACCGGGAGTGCTTTTGCCTCTGGAATAATGATATGGGTTATAAAGGAGCAGTTTTATTATTTCTACTGGTAGTTTCGCATTTAGCGCACGGACAAATGTGGCCTGCGGAAGGAGCTAAGCTGAATTATACCCAGGTTATGTTCGAGCATCCAAAAGTGCCAGGCGCAGAGGTTTATTTGCTGCAAGTGTATGCAGATAACGGAGATGAAAAAATATCTAAGGTTGCTGAAAGTATTGATTCTTCAACAGCTACTATGATCAGTGGCCTTCAATTTGGCAGGAAATACAGCTGGAAATACACCGGAATAAAAAGTGGCAGGCAAACCGGTTGGGTGGGACCAATGAGTTTTGAGATATTAAAAAATAAATATGCTGATACAAGTGTTTACCGGTTAAGGGTTTTAAATAATGATGTCAACGCAAATGAGACCGGCCTTTTAGTATTGGATGAAGTGCGTACCATAGCTGACCGTAACGGAAATTTTGTTTGGTTTTTACCTCCGGATTCTGAAACCGGCAGGCCCGAAGGGGAAATTAATGATTTGCAACTTACCCGGGCGGGAACGCTTACTTTTTTGGAAGGAAGAAAGGCCGTTGAAAGTGATTTGAATGGTAATATTTTATGGATGGCACCTAAAAACACCGTATTACCTGACTCTGTAAAAGGTTTAATGCCTAACCCTTATAGCTATAACCATTGTTTTAAACGCCTTGCGGATGGCAATTATATGGTGCAAAGTAAAATTAACGAACCGGTTCCGCCTTCACTTATTTCAACTGTCAATCCATCGCAAACAGCGGCGCCTGCAAGCCTGTCGGTGGGTGAATTACAACGGCAACCTGCCGGCGCGCCGATGTCGATACCCACCGCACCGAGGATAATTGGCGGGGCAACCGGCCTGCAGTACGATATCATTAAAGAGTTTGATAAAAAGGGCAGATTGATATGGAGTTGGAATTCGAAGAATTACTTTACGCTTGATGAGGTAAAGAACATGTTGCAGGCACCACCTGACTCAGGTGTTCTTGCCAGGGAGCCGGGCGGGCATTTAAACGCTTTTGATGTGGATGAAAAAAATGGTTTTGTTTTTGCCGGTTTCCGCAATGTAAGCAGGGTTGTAAAAATCGATTTGAAAAGCGGAAAAGCCATTCGCAGCTGGGGTGCCGCTATGCCCCTGGGCGGTGCTGATGATGGCGACGGTTTTTTTGCCAAGCAACACGATGTAACTTTGTTACATGATGGTTCTATAGCTGTTTTTAGTAACGGCAATTTGCCATCTGCCAATAGTGGTTTACCTGTTGAGCCTTCAAGCGTGGTTATATTCTCGGACAGTGCAAAAAGCAGGTTGCTTTGGAAATTTGACTGCAGGTTTGATGGTATTGTTTACCACAGCCTGCGTGGCGGAAGTATTAACGAGCTAAAAGACGGCAACCTGTTGGTTTGTATGGGTAAAACGAACAGGGTTTTTGAAGTTACACGTGAAAAAAAAGTAGTATGGCAGGCCGAGATGGAGAAATATGACCTCAACTTTTCTGCGTGGCAACCAAATTCATTATACCAGGTATATTATACTTCATCTCTTTATCCCTGTTATTTTAGTGTAACTACCGACAGTGATATTTTATGTGATAGAGCACCCTCATGTAAACTGAGAATTTTCAATGCCGGTACAGAAGAGGATCGCTATAAGGTTAAAATATCCTCAGTTAAAGGGGCTTATGGAAACGAGTTAACCACGCAGGTGATTCGAAGTGGAAAGTCGGTAAATCTTGAAATCTCACCCAATAAAAAACCTGCTGGAGGGGATGTGGTTAAAGTAATTATTTCATCAGTTACAAATCCTGATTTTATAAGGATTGTTTCGCTTCCGTTACAGTCGGGTAGATGATTCAGTTTTGGTAAGCAAAGCGCAACAGGGGGCAATGATGTATGAATGTGGGGTTATGCCAACACAAAAAAGGTAATTTTGTTTAACTGAATTGTTGGTTTAAAGTATGGTCAGGATTATCTGTTGCATTGGTTTATTGTTGATATTTGTTTTGCGGACATTGGCATCTCCACCGGCAGGCGTTGAAAAGGTAAATATTTATGTAGGCCATTTTTTGCTTCAAAGCTGGCCAAAAGATAAGCGGCCGATTACCATGCAGATTGATACGATGTTTCCGCCGGATACACTTGTTTTTCAGGCAATTTCAGGGTCTGGGGGCTTAAAAAGGTCCACGCTTCAGTTATGGGACATGGCAGGAAATTTAATAGAAGAAGTTGCCAGGTTGACCAGGTTGGAGGATGAAAGTGAGGCTACTTTTATATACGTGCTGAACCGGGAAAATGTAAAAAAAATGAAGGACCGCCGGTTTCAGGTTATCCTTGATGTACACCAGGATAACGACCCTGAGCCGCATAATGTAGCGCTTATTTTTTTAGATACCAGGCACTAAGTCCGTTTTATCTCCGGTTTTGGCGCAAAGTTTGTTTAACTTACGGATGTATTCTTTTTATTAAAAGAAACAGGGGTTTATGAATAAGGTGCGTTTTTGTCTTATACTATGTTTTGCTTTCAACTCACTGTTGGCACCAGCTTACCGCTATGACGAGTTAGACCGCGTTTTCGTTTTTCTCAACAACAAGCTGGCAGGTACCTGGCGCGCCGATGAAAGCGGTGTGGTACACATTGATAATATAAAGGATGGCGATACACTTGTTTTTAAAGCACGTACTGATTTGGGTGGCCTCGGCAATTCAAGTATTGACGTAAAAGATGATACAGGTGTGCCTATTGAGAGGATTCAGGATATGAACAGCAGCAACAACTCAGCGGATTTTGAATATGTTTTTAACATAAAAAAAATTGACGCGGTCAAAGTAATGTCTATACAGGTTTTTTTGAATGCAGACCCCATCCGTAATCTTTCACCGCCCACTATTGCAATTATTATGATTCCCAAAAAATAAGCATGAGGCTATTTTTGCACTTTGTGATACTGCTTTTTATTTTCCCTTGTGCCGTGCATTCGCAGTTTGCTTGTGCAGGTTTGGATAGAGTTGATATTTATCTGAATAGTAAACTGGTGGCCACCTCTACCTTTGCCGATGCACCTACTCTTAAACTGGATACCCTGCTAAAAACAGATACTATAGTGTTGCATGCTTATACCAACTGGGAGGGCCTGCGCAATTGCACCCTGGATGTAAAAGACGATTCAGGCGAACTGATGGACCATATCAACAGCACCGGGAACACCGGTTATGAAGCCCTTTTTACTTACATATTTAACTATTCTGAAATAGACGATGCTGATCTTAAAAGTTTCGATATGCTTTTAAACCTGCTGTGCGAAAGAACAGTTGAAACCGAACAGATAACTACTTTTATTTTAGGAGGAAAGTAATGCCAATAAAGGTGTGTCAACCGGTGTACAACTTCTGGCCAGCGGTTAGCCAAGCCGGTGTGTTGTTATTCTGATTTTGCCGATTTTAGCTTTAAAATCAAAATTATGGATACATATACTCTTTTTGTTTTAATTCTTATTGGCATTGCAGCGGGTGTGCTGGGCGGTATGTTTGGTGTTGGCGGAGGACTTATTATTGTGCCTGCGCTGATAATGTTGCTTAACCTGGGGCCGAAAGAGGCACAGGGTACCAGTGTGGCAGTTATGTTACCACCCATTGGTATCCTTGCGGCCATGAATTATTATAAAGCCGGGTACCTGGACATTAAATATGCCCTTGTGATAGCGGCTGCTTTTATTTTTGGCGGCTGGTTTGGTTCCAAACTGGCAATTTCCCTGCCGGTTGATATCATGAAAAAATTATTTGCCGGATTTATGATGTTAACCGCCCTGAAAATGTTTTTCGGCAAGTAGATTAATGGGCAATAAGCATTTATTAACCCCGTTTACGTATCATGAAAAAGGTAATTGCTATCTGTATGATTCTTATAGCCTGTTCAGATGAGCAATTGAGTGCTTTTACAGATGCCATATCAATTTTCAAATGGACCGTTCATTTTGATTTTAATATTTACGATTTAAATTCCCAGACCAAATCTCATTTAGATAGCCTGATACTTTTTTTAAAGTCCGACACCCTGGCAGTTGCGAAAATTGAAATTGCGGGGCACTGCGATTCGGTTGGCAGTAATGTTTATAATGATGCGCTTTCGTTTAAAAGGGCTCAAAATGTAAAGGCCTACCTGGTGTTAAACGGAATAGGTGATTCTTTAATTTCTAATGTTAAAGGTTATGGTAAACGCAAGCCTCTTAACGATAATCAAACACCGGCTAACCGCGATGATAACCGTAGGGTTGAAATAATTGTTCAGCTTAAAACACCTGCAAAAAAGGGCGCTGTGGTAAACTCAGGCGTTAGGGATACTACAAACCTAAAAACCATTGATATCAGCAAGGTGCAGGTAAACGATATTATTCAGTTGCCGGATATTAATTTTTATCCTGACCGTCATTTGATTTTAGAGAGGTCGATGAATGCCTTGAAAATATTGCTGAATACCATGCTGTTGAATAAAACCTTAAAAATTGAAATACGCGGCCATGTTTGTTGTTTGCCAAATTACCAGGGCGATGCGTTTGATGAGGATACCTATAAAGAGGATTTGTCTATTGAACGGGCCCGGGAGATTTATTTATATCTCTCTGAAAACGGAGTTGAACGCGACCGGATGACCTATATTGGCCTTGGGGCTAAATTTCCTTTGGTACAAGAATTTACCGAGCATGACAAGGTATTAAACCGGAGGGTGGAGGTTAAGATTTTGAGCAAGTAGCTGCTGCTTAAAGTTTTTGATAAGCCTGGGACCTGATGAATCTGCCATAAAACCAGCTTTCAAATATTTTTTGATAACGGTTATTAAAACTGCTTTCCATATTTTCCAGTTGGTTGGTTTCAATATTGCTGGTAAGGCGGAAAAAAAGGTACATGGTTTTTAGCAGTATTTTTTGCCATACGGGGCTTTCGTTTTCGATATAAACGAAATCGGCGTAAAGCCAGATACCTTTGGTTTTTAATTGCCCGTGCATATTGTTAAATAACAGTCCGGCTTTTGCGGCATCAAAATTATCAAACAAAAATGGGGTTAATACTACATCGTACAAATGGCCGGCCGTAAAATTTTCTATAGGCAGGTTAATAAAGCTTACGTGGTTATCCCCATGCCATTTTTTCTTTGAAAGGGTTATCATTTGAGAGGAAGATTCGACATAATCAATTGTAAGGCCGGCATTAAATTGATTTGTTATTTCTTCCAATATCCAACCTGTGCCTCCCCCTACAATTAAGATACAACTGCCAGCCGGGATGTACTTCAAAAGGCACACCTGCGATTTACGGATATGATTGCCATAAACCATACGGCTTAACAGGTCGTAAACCTTTGCAATTTTGTCGTAGTTGGCAGCCATAATTTATTTTAAAATGTTGATTTTAACCTGCAACAAAAGCCATGCCCGCAATTCCGCAAATTGCTTTTATAAATACCAGGCCATCAATCACTATAAGGTAGAAGAAAATATCCTTTTGGCGCTGCATGGTATAGGTTACCGCCAGTAGCAACAAAAAGGGCAGCACATTAAACAGCACAGGTAAAAAAGTAAAGCACCTGTAAAGTGCAAAAATCAGCGTAAAAAAGATGCCTATCAAACATAAGGGTGTTAATACAAAAAGTATAGTATTGCGAAGCCCGAACCGGACCACAAAGGTTTTTAGTTGTTTGTTGGTGTCATCGGCATAATCTTTCATGTCAAACATAATGGCGTTTACTGTGCAGAACATCCAGTTTTTAATAAAGAGCCACACTACAAGAACAGGGTCAGCTGAATAAGCGCCTTGTTCGAGCTGGAGTACAATGATGGGTAAAAGGCTTACACACCCGGCCCAGACAAATCCGATTACAAATGCTTTTAGCCAACCGGTATTGCGCAGGTTTAGTTTTACCAGTGCGCCTGGTAGTAGCCCGTAATATAAAATACCAGCCATGCCAATGGCAACCATTATCAGCCAGTATATCCAGGGTAATGAGCGCAGGTTTGCAATAGTATTCAACAACTCCCTGACCCCGAAAATGCAGCAAAGCAGCAATAAAGATATCTGGCTAAACCTTACCAGTGCCTGATGTTGCTGATACCAGACCGAGCGGGGATTATCTGTAGAATAGGATTGGAGCACCCCCGCATACGCATAGGTATAATACATGATAGTGCCGCAAAAAAGCAGGGCATAATATGCAATGGAATTAAAAGGCAGGCGATGTTGAATAACGGTTTCTAACGACAAAGCAATAGCCAGCACCCCTATAAAATAGTTGCCAAAAAAAACGGACCTTATGATTTTATTCACCATCGCTTTGCCCCAAAAAGGCTGTGCTAATTTAGGTATAACCCGGTGGTTTGCCCGAGAGAATTCGTGGTTTTGCAGGAATTGCCCCTGAAAAGCTCATTTTACATTTTATGTTGTAATTTGCAGTAGGTTTTAGTTATTCCATAAAAAAGGACGATGAAATCCTGAATCTTTTATGTTAATTCTAAATTCTCCCCAATCCCTTTATTTTTACCCCGGTTAAACCGAACAACGCAATGGCGCAATTTGAATTGATAATGCCCAAAATGGGCGAGAGCATAACCGAAGCAACGATTTTAAAATGGTTGAAAAAGGAAGGCGAAAGTGTTAAGCTGGATGAAGCTGTTTTAGAAATTGCTACCGATAAAGTTGATTCAGAAGTTCCATCGCCTGTGGCCGGGGTTATACAGAAGCTGCTTTATAAGGAAGGCGATGTTATTGCAGTTGGAAAAGCTGTGGCAATACTTGAAACTTCGGTGGGCAGTTCAACAACTTCTGTTCCCCAACCTCCGGTAGTTACAAAAACTGAATCTTTTACGGCACCGTTAAAAACTGAAGTGAAAGCAGCCGTGGCGACTACCCATTCTGTTATAAATGCCGACCGGTTTTATTCGCCGCTGGTATTAAATATTGCCCGCCAGGAAGGAATTTCGATGAGTGAACTTGAATCTTTGACAGGTACCGGGGCTGATGGAAGGGTTACTAAAAAAGATATACTGGCGCATATACAAAACCGTGGACAGCAGCAAGCGGTAATACAGGAGCCAGTGCAGGAAGTGCGGGTGGTTGAGCCGCCTAAGATGGAAGCACCAGGGATTGCTGCAAAATCATATTCGGGCAATGTTGAAGTGATTGAAATGGACCGGATGAGGCGCCTGATTGCCGACAGCATGGTGAAGAGCAGGCATACCTCTGCCCATGTTACTTCTTTTGTTGAGGCCGATGTAACCAATATTGTTTTATGGAGAAACAAAATAAAAAAGAAGTTTCACGACCTGTATAAGGAGAACATCACTTTTACTCCCATTTTTATTGAAGCGGTAAGCCGCGCCCTGCGCGATTTTCCATTGGTGAACTCGTCTGTTGATGGAACCAACATTATTTTAAAGAAGGATATTAATGTAGGTATGGCAGCAGCTTTGCCGAGCGGTAATCTGATTGTACCGGTAATTAAAAATGCCGACATGCTTAACCTGGTGGGCCTGGCTAAAAAGGTAAATGACCTTGCCGGCCGCGCAAGAGAAGGAAAATTAAAACCGGATGAAATAGAAGGTGGCACATACACCGTTTCAAATGTAGGCACTTTTGGCAATGTGATGGGTACGCCCATTATTCTGCAACCTCAGGTGGCTATACTGGCCACTGGTGTTATTAAGAAAAAACCTGTAGTTATTGAAACACCTGAAGGAGATACTATCGGTATCCGCCATATGATGTTCCTTTCGCACTCGTACGACCACCGGGTTATTGACGGTGCTTTGGGTGGTTCGTTTGTAAGGAAGGTGGCAGATTATCTTGAACATTTTGATGTTAACAGAGATATTTAAGCGGTTTCTTTAAACATAAGAAGTAATTGTTTATTATTGGCTTAGCCAGCGGTGAAAGCCGCCGGTGCTGGAATTTTGTTGCATTTTTTAAAGCGATTAGAAATGCAAACTGAAGGTATAAGATTTTCTAGTCTGTAATTTTTTCTGTTTTCTGATTCGATAACCAAAACCTGACGTGTATGAAGCAAAAAATTCTACTCAGTTTTATCTTCATTTTTATCTCCGCACTCATTTTTGCACAGACTACAATTACTATTTCAGGTGTGGTGCGCGATGAAACCAAACATCCTTTGCCGGGTGCTACTGTGTCAGTTCCTGGTACAACCATTGGCACTACTACCGATAGTGTGGGTAAATATTCGTTGGTCGTACCCAAGGATGCAAAAACTGTAGTTATCAGTTACATCGGATATGACAATAAAGAGTTTCCTGTAAAAGGCGACGGGGGCGATTACAAGCTGAATACCGATATGGCATCAAGCGATATTTCGCTTAACCAGGTAGTGGTGTCTGTTTCAAAAGAGAAAGAGAAGTTGCTGGACGCCCCGGCCTCCATCACTGTAATTGGCAGAGATAAACTTGAAACCAATGTAGTAACCACGCCCGTTGATGAATTGAAAGGTACAGCCGGTGTTGATATTATGCGTACCGGTTTAATTTCAAGTAACGTGGTGGTGCGTGGGTTTAATGATATTTTTTCCGGTTCAGTTTTGAATGTGGTTGATGACCGGATAGGCTCAGTGCCTTCATTACGGATTAATGCTTACCAACTGGTGCCTACCAGCGACCTGGATTACGATAGGATTGAAGTAATACGTGGCCCCGCATCGGCGCTTTATGGCCCGAATGCGTCAAGTGGTGTTATTGCTATTACTACCAAGAGCCCGCTTGACCAGGTGGACCAGTTTGAAACCACAGTTGCTATGACCTCAGGTTTTACTGTGCTTGGAAACACCTTAGAGCCGAATGCTACGGGTGGTATGTCAACTTATCGCCAGGATAATGGCGGTAAGGCTTTGTCAGGAAATATTATTAATCCCGAATTCAGGCATTCTGGCCGCACCAAAAACGGTATTTTCGGATACAAAATTTCAGGTGGTTATCTTCAGGGGCAGGATTACCCCAGCTATGACTCGCGTGAACCTTATACCGGCGACAGCCTGGTTTTTGGAAGTGTACACAACGGCGGCACCTTTACCCCGGATACGTTGCAAAAGTATACCCATGTAGCTAACGGCGAAACCGTTCTGGATTCATTTAAGCTGGATACGAGAAAATTTAAGAAAGATTTTTTCATACGCAAATGGAATGCTGATGCGCGCTTTGATATAAAACCAACTAAAGACATCCTTATTACGATAAATGGAGGTGTTTCGAGTACGCACAATATAGAACTTACAGGATTGGGTGCAGCACAGGCCGGAGGAAATGGCGGATGGATTTACTGGTATTTGCAGGCTAAATTTAAATGGAAGAACCTATTCATTCAATACTTCATTAACTCCAGCGATGCCGGCACTACTTATATTATACCACAGCTTTCGCAATCAGCAAGGGGCTCTTATCCTTATGAGGTGCAGTCGCTGATTGATAAATCGAAGTTGCATGTGTTGCAGATTCAGCACTCCTGGAGGCCCATTAGTAAGCTTAATTTTGTTTACGGCGGTGATGCACAGTTTGTAAGGCCTAACACCGAAGGTACTATTAACGGTGTTTTTGAACCGGTAGATGCTGTGAATATGGCGGGATTGTATTTACAGGGTACTTACGACCCTCTGAAGTGGCTAAAACTGGTTGCGGCATTCCGCGCAGATTATAACAGCATTATAGGTAATGTTGCTGCCAGTCCGCGTGCTGCTATAGTGTTTAAGGTTGCAGAGAACCAGGATATACGACTTACCTATAACCGGGCCTTTGACGCACCCAATACGCTTGACCAGTTCCTGGACCTAGCGCAAACGCAGTTGCCCAATGGTATGTATGCCCGCGGCATAGGCAACCCTTACGGATATAATTATATGTATGACGGTAATGCCAACGTTGAATTTAAAACAGCTCCGTGGGGCGGGGTTGGTTCATGGGTGCCTTTTAGTAACAGCACAAACAGCGCTTCGGTAACTGCGGCACAATCAGCTGCCAGCGTTGCGCAATTTGACAGCGTGCAGAATTACCTGGCCAAGGTATTTGCGTCGCAACCGGGTATAACTTACCAGGAAGCGCAAAGCCTTCTCAAGAACGTATTTAACGGAATTGGCGGAGCCAATGGCACCGTAGCCAGCGCAACTTATAAGGCGCTTAACCTGAATACCTTTGGTAGCACCGGTGATTATGGGCAAAGCACCATTCCTAATTCGGTTGCGGCCTCTGTTTCGAACCTGAAAAAGATAAATAACCAGTATACACAAACCATGGAGTTGGGATATAAGGGCTTTTTATTCCACAAACTGAATATACAGGTTGATGCTTACTGGACACGTATAAATAATTACGTGAGTGCCCTTACTCCTGCATCCATGGGGGTAGTTTATAATAATTCTTTTTTAGGCCCGGATAATAGTACCGGCCAGCTTTATAAGAATCTGTATGTAAACTATGGCGGGTATTATTCCAAGCTATTGAGTGGTTTGAACGGTGAAGCTGCCCTGAGAAATACCACCATCACCGGACCTATAAAGGATAGTACCTGGGATGCGCTTGTGGTACTGCTATCGCAATTGCCAATCGGCTCTATTACGCCGAATTCTAAAAATGTAAATTCTGATTACATACTCACTTTTGAAAACCTGGGCAGACTGGATGTTTTCGGATTTGATATGAGCCTTCAATACAACCTTTATGAAACTAACCAGCATAATGTTGTTTTAGCAAGTACTTTAAGTTATGTAGATAAAGACCAGTTTATACTTTCAACCGGACAAGGCGTACCGCTGAATGCGCCTAAGGCGAAGTTTTCATTCTCATTTAACCACACATTAAAACAGAGTGGTTTTGGTTACGGACTTCAGTTTAGGTACCAGATGCCTTATTATGGTGAGTCGTCTGTTTATGAAGGGCAGGTGGCCCCCATGTATATTCTGGACGCCTCAATTAGCTACAGGCTTAAATGGTATAAGAAATTATTACTGGCGGTTAACGTAAATAACGTAACCAATTACCAGTGGAGTGCTTTTCCGGGAACACCGCTGATGGGTACGCAGTGCTATATTAAGGCACAGGTAACTTTTTAGGCGCCTGGCGGAGACTGAGAAACGGGTTAAAATTAAATCCCAATGCAGTTTAACACAAAGAGCACAAAGAAAAATCCGAATACAAAGCACACAAAGTTTATTTTTTTTATGTACTTTGTATTGAGCCTTTCTGTTATCAGATGTTTTTTCTTTAATTTTAAATATTCCTGAGTGTTAATTATGCTTATAGCAGTGTTTTTGAACTTTTATTTCGGCACATTTGTTTTAAGCAAAAAATAAAGAACCATGAAACCCTTGTTTATCTCCCTACTTACCATATTGCTGGTGGCTGCGGCTCCTTTTAAAACGATTTATGATTTTACCGTGCAGGATATTGATGGTAAAGATGTATCACTGAGCCAGTATAAAGGCAAGGTGCTTTTGGTTGTAAACGTTGCAAGCCATTGCGGACATACCCCGCAGTACGCTGACCTCGAAGCCATGTATTTGAAATATAAAGATAAAGGCCTGGTGGTTTTGGGGTTTCCTGAAAACGATTTTATGGGACAAGAACCGGGTAGTAACAGCGAGATAAAACAATTTTGCACTACCAAATACGATGTTAAATTTCCGATGTTCTCCAAGATTGATGTAATAGGAAAAAATATAGCCCCGCTGTATTCTTACCTTACAAAAAAAGCTGAGAACGGGTCGGTGGATGCTAAGGTTACCTGGAATTTTCAGAAATTTCTGGTAGGCCGCAATGGCAATGTAATAGCCTCTTTCGATCCCGGCAAAAAAGTAACGGAGGACGAAATAGTAAAGGCGGTTGAGAGCGCTTTAGCTGCTAAGTAGGATTTAATTTTTTTTAGGCAAGGGCAGATGAGATATTTTTCATCTGCCCTTGCTGTTTTATTGCGTTAGGCCTTGGGCGAAGTCAACGGCGCTTTTTGCATGAAGGTCGAGCGTATCAAATACCGGAAAACTGCATTCGTCGGGCGGAATAAGCAATGGTATTTCGGTGCAGGCGAAGATAATACCTTGTGCACCCGCCTGTAACAATTTGTCTATTTCCTGTTCGTATCTGGCGCGGGTGGCTGGGGTAAAAATGCCATTGCTCATTTCATCAAAAATTGTGGCATGCATAAAATCCCTGGCAGGGGCATCGGGTATTATGGCCTCAATGCCCTGTTGCCTGAGTTTATCTTTAAAGAAATCTTTTTCCATAGTAAACTTTGTGCCCACAAGGCCCACCTTGCTCAGTTTTTTACCGGCAACTTCATTCGCTGTTACTTCGGCAATATGCAGCAAGGGAATATTGATATTTTGCCGTACTGCATCAGCTGCCATGTGCATAGTGTTGGCGCAAAGTAAAATACAATCGGCGCCTGCGTGTTCCAGTTTTTGGGCCAGGTTTGAGACTACACTGTTGAATTTTTCCCATTCGCCGGCATCTACCAGTGCTTTAAAGTCCACGTAGTTTACGGAATACATGAGCACCTGTGCTGAGTTGATACCCCCTAAATGTTGTGTGGTAAGCTGATTGATAATGCGGTAGTAATCTGCTGTAGACACCCAGCTGGTACCACCTATAAGGCCTATTGTTTTCATTTTTTGATATTAAAATATGCTTAGAATCTGATTAGTCTTTTTATTAAAAACGAAAGTATCGCCCTCTTTTTTCTGATACAACAAAGCTGCAATGGGCGCTTTGGGCGATAACAACATAATTTTGCAACCGTCAACGATAGTGTTACCCAAACCCAACGAAATGTAGAAGATAATATCGGGGCAAATTACAACGGCACCCGTGTTGGCCATGGTAAAAATATCGGTTGTATTTAACCGGTTAATAAAATCAAGTTCCTGCCTGGCATCTTCCAGCTGGCGGCCCTGCATTTCCTGCGCCAGATGGCTCATAGCCCTGGATGTTTCGTATTTATCGCCGGCGGAGCTTTTCTCTTCGCTGTTAGCTGCTTCGCGGGCTTCAAGCATGGCTTGTTCAATATGGGCAATGCGTTCATGAATTAACTTCAGGCATGCGTTTTTAAGGGCTTGTTTCCAGGTCAGTTTTTGTTCGGTATTGGTTGGGTGTCCGTGCATTGATATAAGATCCGGTTTAACACTTTACTGTTTTTTTCTTTTTGCCAATAGTGCCCTTCGTTTTTAGTTTATTGATGTATTCGGTAGCAGCAGGAATTTTGCAATCGGTATCGCCTACGTCTACTTTAACTTTACCAATTTTATCGGCGGCCTTTAGTGCTTCGGCAGTAAGTGGTGCCACATAGCAACCGAGGCTGATTACAAAATTATTCATGGCTTGTTTAACCTTGTTTGGCGAGGTATGGATATTTTCAACCACGCGTTTAAGCAGGCTTCTCAACAGAGCAATATCAAGCTCCTCATCGGGCCTTAGGGAAACAATGCATGATAGTGTTGCCCAACCGCTAACAGCCACAAACTCTTTTTTAGATTCTATCCATTGCAAAGCAAGTTCCAACCCCAGTTTATTTTCTGAAGCCACCCAAGGCACGGTATAGCTACTGATGCTGGAACCATAATTTGTTTCGGCCCAGGCGGTAAGTTCTTTCTTTGTCATTTCAGCGCCATCCATAATAAGTCCGGCCAGGTACATGGCATCAAAAATACCCGAATTAAAAAGTTCGGATGCCAGGGCGTGGTTTGTTTTAACCAGTTTTTGGATTTTTTTGAGTTCCTCAACTTTTACCCCATAGCATGGGGCTTTGGCACCATGTTTCATTAAAATTTTAGCGGTGCCTTCATTGCCCGATTGTTCTAATTTTTTTAAAACCTCTTTTGAAGTCATAATAAATTTTTGTTGGTTATTAATATTACTTAAAGATGTCAAATTTTATGGGTGCAAATTTATTTAACTACCGTCAACATGCTTCTTCGTACAAAATCCGGATTTGTTTTTGAACTCACTTCAATTTCCACGAGGTCGCCGGCTTTAAGCTGGTGGTTTGATTTTATATCGAAGTTAACTGATCTATTGCCAGGTACGGCAGCTGAGGTAATATCCGCCAGGCTATTACCTGAAGCTGAATTTAATTTCACCTGGTAGGTATCGCTTTCGCTGCCCTTATTAAATATTTTTAAATGCAGGTGAGGAATGCCGGCTGTTAGCACATCCTCATTAGTGGCGAAGGTGAAATAGCAGGGGTACAATGATGAAATGTAATGAGCCCGGTAAAGCCGGTGAAAAAAGGTATTGCCAGCCTTTCCATCGGGGGCCATGGCGGCGTCCCATATTACCTTTTTATCAGTGGTTACTTCAAATATGCGGTTCATATTACCCATGCATACTAAAAAGTTGCCGTTTTTTAGCTGGTCAACATTGCCTCCGTTTCTTTCATTGTGTTGGTTTAACGTTTTGAGATCGCAGTCAAACCTCCAGGCTATGTAATTCCTGACACTGTCTTCTGGTTTTTGTGAAATAAGCAGTACGCTTGAAAAACTATCCAGCCCGGGATAATCGTTGTTATTAAAAACGGCAATGGTTCCATCATCCAATATATTAGCGTCATGCTGTCTGTGTAAACCCACAAATTTAGCTGGCTCATGGGCCGATGATATATCACCCCAGCAATCAACAACTTTACCGGTTTTCTTTTCTATTTTAATAATTCGGCTGGTGTTGCGGAAACCAACGTAAACAAATTCATTATTCTTATCAACGCTAAAAGCATTTACGTGTGGCTTTCGTTCAAAAAGCGCCCGGGTGGTGTCAAATACATCGGGGTCGACATAACTTTCACTTTTCCAGCTCCAAACCACCTTTCCTTTTCTATCATATTCAATTACGGTGGGTAGTTCAACCTCCCCATATTCATGGCCATCTATAACCTTTCTTGATGGATATTTCCTGATAACAGTTGTAGTGTCTTTGTATTCGGGAAGTTTTCGCCATTGCTCACCCCCCAATACCATATAATGGCCATCGGCCAGGCGCTTAAAATCGTGGTTATAAGCCTCCGTGTTACTGCCAGAAACCTGGCCGTCATCGGGTGCACCCCATAGCTTGTTACCGTCAATATCGGTTTCGGTGGCAATATTGTTTGCCAGATAAGTTACCGTTCCGTAAGGTGTTAACCTCAGGTCAAATATCTGTGGCTTAATTTCCATCGTCTTTTTATTCATTACCGGATGCCACTTTACTTTGGGCAGATACCACACCAGGTTTCCATTTCTGTCAACTATACTATGCGAGCAGTCGTTGATAATCAAACCACCGGCATCGGACCCCTCGTTTTTTATTACATTGAAAGACATAAGACCGTAATGAAGTAACGAGTCGGCCGAAATTTCAAAAAGCCAGGGGCCTTTCCACATGGTTGGCTGGCCTTTTACAACACCTGCACACCGCCATTGGTATTTTTGTCCAAATTTTAAACCGCTGATAAGGGTCGCATTAGAGGAATCTTTTTGTTCAAGCAACACCTTACCAAAGGAGGCCCTGGTTGTATCTTCAGTCAATTGAAAAATGTATATGCCAGCCCCTTTCACTTTTTCGCACTCAAACATAATTTGGTTATAGTTGAGCCTGGCGCCGGGTTTTGGATTTACCTGTGCGCTGAGCCACAAAACTTCCATTGCACAGATAAACAATACAAACAAACGCCTCATGGGTGGTTCAGTTTAGGGTATAAAGTACCGAAATTAACCAGCTGTTTTAAATATCCTAAGGGATATTTTGGGGGGACAAGATGCAACCGGACTTTAAGCCGGTTACTATTTATTACAGGCAAGGTTGTAAACAATGGTAGCCCTTTAGTGGTTTTGCCACCTGAGGGGATTTAAGAGGGCTTAATTTGGATTAAGAATATGGCAGTTTTGGGGATTTGAGAATTGCAGGGATAGAAGTAAATAAACTGGCAGGATATACCTGAGCGGGCCTTTTGTGCGTTTTCCAGTAAAGGTTATGTAGTTAATTGCGTTGAAAATGTGCCTCAAAAGAACAAAATCCAGGGGCTTACTTGTTGTAGCAGATGCAACAGATACCGGTAAATCCCTGTCATTGTATATGTCGGAAATAATTTTTCAATTTGGCACTGGTTTATTTTTATTTTTAGGAGTCTAAATCGCCCCATGAAAAGATTTTTAGTTGCTGTATGTTTTTTGATAGCGGGTTTTGTTAAAAGTTTCTCTCAGCCCTGCACTTTTACGGTTAATGCCGGTGCGGATACCACCATTTGTGCTAATCAAACCGCTAATTTGCACGGAACTGTTACCCCTGCTGCGGGAGCCTATACTTATTCCTGGACCCCAACGGCTACTTTAACAGGTGCTAATACATTAACCCCTGTAGCTTCGCCAATTTCTACCACTACCTATGTGCTTTCGGTTACCAGCGGCGGTTGTACGGCTGCTGATTCGCTGGTTGTAACGGTTAGCGGCGCGGCGCTTATACTTCAAACAACCATCAGCCCAACAACACCCATTTGCCCTGGTACCTTGGTTCAGTTAAATTCTCAGATTGTACCCAATTTGTGTGGAGTTGCCCCGGGTTGTGTTACTACCACAGTTTCTTCGTCACTTGGTAACGGGGTTTTAAACCAGGGCGGAGGGCCCACTGCCCCACCTACTATTATGGGTAATTTTAATAACAGCGGGCGGAATCAGATGCTGTACACTGCAGCAGAGCTGACTGCGGCATTGGGAGGCCCGTGCACTTTGGATGGTATTGGGTTTTATCTGGGGATATTTAACAGCAATGCTTATTTACAGGATTTTACCATCAGCATAGCCTGCACTAACCTTACCAGCTTATCGGCTTTTGATAATAACCTGGTACAGGTGGAGGCTCCTTCTTCTATCCAACCCTCAGTAGGCGGGTGGAATGATTTTGCATTTACGCAACCGTATAGCTGGGATGGGGTTTCTAATCTGATTGTGGATGTTTGCTGGTATGATGCAGGAACCCGGGGCAATCAGAACAATAAGGCACAGTATACAACTACTGCTTTTAACAGTTATGTATATGCCTATTCAAATGGCGCTGACCTTTGCGGAACTACCATTGCGCCACAGGGAATTACAATGCAGCGACCCAACATACATTTTGGTTATTGCCGGGCGAATATTGATAACTACCCTATTGTATGGACCCCATCTGTAGGCTCAAATGCGGTGAACAAACCCGACAGCAGTGACCCTACCGCGCACCCCGTTACCTCACAGGCTTATACCATTGCTGTTACCAACGGTACCTGTGTTACCACGCAAACAGTAAATGCTGTGGTTGATAATTCAACGGTAAGTGCGGGACCCGATATCAGTTCTTGCCCAGGCAGTGCTGTGACCCTTACGGCTACTGTAACCGGTACTATTTTACCGGGCCCAGCTGCTTTTACCTGGACTACACTTGCAGGCACGGCAGTTGGAACAGGCGCTTCGGTTACGGTAAACCCTGTTGTAAATACAACTTATGTGGTGGAAATGACGGGTGGAGCCTGTAACCATTATGATACTGTAAAGGTAACTTTAGGCTCGCTAAACGTGGATACTACCGTAACGAATGTAACCTGCTTTAGCGACCATAACGGTAAAATAGTAATAACTCCGTCTAACGGTACGCTGCCTTACAGCTACACCTGGAATGCACTGCCCAATCCGGGAAATTCCAATACTGCCAATAATCTTCCGGCGGGAACTTATTCAGTAACTGTATCTGATGCAAACTCATGTTCCGGTACGGCTTCAGTCTCAGTTTCTCAGCCGCTATCGCTTATAAACAGCGGGGTTACAACTACACCCTTAAAATGCTTCGGCTACCAGACTGCAAATATAACTACCACTTTTACGGGCGGAACCAGGCCTTACACTTATGCCTGGAGTAACTCACTTCCCCCAGACTCGTTTCAAACCGGCCTTGGGGCGGCCACTTATGATGTTACCGCATCAGATGCCAATGGCTGTAGTGTAAGTACCAGTATAGTTATTTCTGCCCCACCGCAAATTACTTTTGGTGCCGCTGTTATTCAAAACGATAAGTGCCCGAACAGCACAACCGGTAAAATTACGGTATCGCCGACCGGTGGAACCGGAGCTTATACTTATAGTTGGAGCCAAAATGCCGGACTTAATTCTCCTACAGCCCAGAATCTGACTGCAGGGCCGTACGTTGTTACCGTTAGCGATGCTAACGGATGTACCGCATCATCTACCAATACGGTTAATGCTGCCATAGCTGTTACTTTCGGCCCTCCTACAATTAATAACGCAAAATGTTTTGGGGGCACAGGCAGTGCAACCATAAACCCAACGGGTGGGGCACCTCCTTACAGCTATTTATGGACACCATCAGGCCAGATTACGCAAACGGCCACTAACCTTGCTGCCCAGGCTTATACTGTAAGTGTTACGGATGATAGTTCCTGCATTACAACGGCAACTATTACCATCACTCAACCAGGTGCCATTGTAATTGTAGCCGATTCTGTAAATGTTTTATGTAATGGCAGCTCAACCGGCAGTATTGCTATTACGGCTACAACTAATGCTGCACCCACGGTAAGTTATGCATGGGGCGCCAGTGCAAATAATGCCACTACCCCGGCCATAACCAACCTGGCAGCCAACAGCTATAGCGTAACCATTACGGATGCAAACGGATGCCAGCAGAACCGTACGTTTAATTTAACACAGCCACCGCCTATTGTTCTAAATGCACCCGTTATTCAGAATGACGCATGCCTTAACGGGGCCACCGGTGCTATCATTGCCAGCGCTTCAGGGGGAACGGGCACGTTAAATTATACCTGGAGTAATACGGCTACTACTGCCGCCATCAGCAACCTCCCGGCTAATACCTATCACCTGACGGTAACAGATGCGAATAACTGTACCGACACTGCGTCTTACATAGTTACGCAGCCTTCAACAGGACCTTCGTTAACTGCGGTGGTTGATAACGCACAATGCTTTGGGGCCTCTACCGGTTCCATCACTGTAACGCCAAGCGGCGGAACGCCAGGGTTTAGTTATGCGTGGAGTGCCAATGCGCCCCAGGTAAACAGCCCTACAGAGACTGGTTTAGCAGCAGGAACTTATACGGTAACAGCTACCGATGGCGGAGGATGTACGGTATCAAGCACGAATGCGGTTACACAAGGAATACAAATAGTTTTTGGAGATTCGATTGTGATTAATGTGAGCTGCTTTGGCAAGAGCGATGGAAGCGCACAGGTGACACCATCAGGTGGAAACGGAGGACCTTATACCTATACCTGGAATGGCGCTGCGGGAAACAACCCGCAGGTGAACCTGGCGGCTAATTCCTACACTGTGGTAGTTACGGACGGAAATGGTTGCACGGCATCTACTATCGTAGTTGTGGGTCAGCCTGCACCCATTCTGGACAGTATCATGCGTTCAAATGTGAGGTGTTTTGGTGGTAATGATGGCAGCTTAACTGCAATTGCCTATGGTGGAAATCCACCATTTACTTACCAATGGGGTGATGGTTCAACTACCCAACTGGATTCGTTGTTGCCTGTTGCGCCTAGTCCTTATACGGTAACAATTACTGATAGTAAAGGCTGCAGAACCCACGATACCGCGTCGTTGAGTCAGCCACCGGTTTTAACCTTCACCCACACTGAAACCCAGGTAACCTGTCCTGGCCTGCAGGATGGCACTATTACAGCTGTTGCCGTGGGTGGCACACCGCCTTACGACTATTCGGTTACCAAGGATAATTTTGCGAATACCGTTAGTACCACAAGCGGAGTTGTTACCCAACTGGATTCCGGTTTATATACTATTGTGCTAACCGATAATAACGGCTGTCCGCACACTGATACTGCTTTTATAAAATCGCCGGTGGCCGATAGTTTTGCTATCACGGTTGATTCTACCACTTGCTTTGGGCAGCAGTATGCTGATGGGTCAATTTATGTTACGGCATTTACCGCCAATAACATGCCTTATACTTATACCATTGACAATGGCGCAGTGCAGGATACTTCGTACTTTGGCAATCTGACAGCCGGGCCGCACCATATTGTAGCTACTAACCAATTTGGCTGTACCAGCAATCTTGATACCGTGGTTGGGCAGCCGGGCCAGGCATATGCCACCATATTCCCCCAGGATACAACCTTGCATTTAGGGCAATCCGTAATCCTGTATTCAGGATTTTCGCCTTATAGCCTGTCGAGTATTACTTCGTATAACTGGGTGCCTTCCATGGGGCTAAGCTGTATTGATTGCCCTAATCCGGTTGCCACGCCTTACAGCCATGTATCGGAGTATTATCTGACAATTACTTATAACGGGCTTTGTACTGCCAGCGACAGTATGCGAATTATTGTTGAGAACCAGAGTAAACCTTTTATCCCCAATTCATTCTCACCTAACGGAGACGGGAATAATGACGTTTTTGAAATTTACGGGGAAAACATTAAAAGCGTTAAGATGAGGATATTTAACCGCTGGGGCGAGTTGGTTTATGAAAGCACCAACCAGTTTAAAGGGTGGGATGGCTACTACAAAGGCATTTTACAGAACCCCGGTGTTTATACCTATGATGCTGAAATAATATTTCTGGATGATACCCAGATTGAAAAGCATGGCAGCGTTACGCTTCTTCGATAATAACCCGAAACATTGAGTTTTCAGTATGAAAGTTGGCGTGTGCAACTTTTGTCTATCATAAGCCTTCTTATTGGTAAGGGCAGATGGTGCGGATTTTTTTTAAAATTGAAAATTATATTTGAATCAGCGATTGCGTTTTAATGAAAAAAAACTGTTATCTTTTACTTTTTTCGCTGCTTATATTTTCATCGGCCGTTTTTGCGCAGATTGGAGTAACCGTAGACCCTGTGGGTAGCAAGCTTGCCCAGATTATTTCGGGCAATGGGGTGGTTATTTCGAACATAAACCTGAACTGCCCCGATGGAGCTGCCGGTAGCTTTACCTGTAGCAACTGTAGCCTGGGTATGGACTCAGGTATTGTATTAACCAATGGCCTGGCACAAAGTATTGA
This sequence comes from uncultured Bacteroidota bacterium, assembly GCA_903889265.1. Lineage (GTDB taxonomy): Bacteria > Bacteroidota > Bacteroidia > Chitinophagales > LD1 > Bog-950. The sequence goes on along the minus strand of CAISWS010000403.1, from coordinate 5,957 downwards.
AGGCCCCAATAATTCCACAATTGCCTCTTATCCCTGGGGAACTAAAGGGGATTCGGACCTGGCAGCTTCCATTAACCAGCCCGATAGCGTTTTATTTGATGCCTGTGCACTGGAATTTGATGTAATGGTACCGGGTGATAGTGTACAGTTTAACTATATTTTCGGCTCGGAGGAATACCCGCAGTTTGTTTGCAGTCAGTATAATGATGCGTTCGCTTTTTTTATCAGCGGGCCGGGTATTACCGGTAAGCAGAATATGGCTTTGATTCCCGGAACTACCATACCGGTGGCAATTAACTCCATTAATTCGGGCCAGGTTGGAAATTTTGGCGGCACATGTACGGGTACCAACCAGTCGTTGGCTTACCCGCAATATTACGTAAACAATGGCAATGGATCTCAGGCCCCTTATAATGCCAATCCGTATTACATCCGTTACAACGGGTTTACTACCACATTAACGGCTTCAAGAGGGGGGTTAACACCTTGTTCGGTATATCACCTGAAACTTGTGGTGGCCGATGTAGGCGACCCGGGATATGATTCTGGCGTGTTTATTGAAGCCAACAGCCTTAGCTATAACCAGGTATTTTTTGATACTTCGCATGCTTCCCTTACTCCTGATAGTGCCATCAGGGGTTGTGCAGATGGTATAGTTAATCTTAAATTTTCAAAGCCTGTATCGCAAACAACTATTGTTAATTACACCATTGGGGGCAGCGCAGTAAATGGTGCAGATTATACTTTTTTATCAGGTACCGAACAGGTTTTAGCCGGCGACAGCAGTGCGCAAATAATTATTCATCCCATAGGGACATCAACCCAAACGCAAACGGTAATTTTATATTTAACCAACCAGTGCAATGCAAATCCTTACGATAGCATTATTATATATATAGTTGCCGCGCAGAAAATAACAACCGGAAATGATACTTCAGTATGCCCTGGAGATACGGTTAAACTATCTGCCAACGGAGCCCCTGGCACAACTTATAGCTGGAACCCATCAACCAATATTTCGGCCACAAATATCAGCAACCCGTTTGTGTTTCCGCAGGCCACTACTACATACGTATGCAGTGCCACTTTTAATGGTTGCACATCAGTTGACTCGACTGTAGTTGCTATCTATACAACGCCACCGTTTAGCGTTTCGGCAGGACCGGATATTTTAAGTTGCGGCATTGCCGTACAGCTAAATGCAATTGTTACCGGCAATTCTATAAGTGGTTCTTCGTTTGTTTATACCTGGGTACCGGGTTCAGGACTTACGGATAGTGCGATATTCAATCCGATGGATACGTCTTCCGTGTCGAAGACTTATGTGGTTTTTGTTACCAGCGGACGTTGCAGTGCCAGCGATACTATCAAAATAACCAATGATAGCGTGCGGGCTTCTATAAACTCTGTTGCCGCCAGTTGTTCTTATTCAGCCACCGGCACGGCGACTGCCAGTGTTAATACTGGTACCGCGCCTTTCGGATACCAATGGAGTAGTGGGGCCCTTACTGCAACTGCCGGCAACCTTACCTCCGGTCTTTACAATGTTACCATTTCCGATCAGCTGGGTTGTACTGCCATGGATACTATTACAGTTTATGCCCCACCGGTTATTAGCTTCGGAATACCGGTTGTTACGCCGGTTTCATGTCCGGGAGGAAATAACGGCGGCGCGGCCATAAGTGCAACCGGTGGTACCGGAACTATAGCTTTTGCGTGGAGTTCGGGTAGCACAACGGCTATGGCTTCAAACCTGGCTGCCGGAACCTATACGGTTACAGCAACTGATGCCAACGCTTGTACTGCTATCACTACTTTAGCGGTAAGTACTTTGCCGCCACTTACAATTGTTATGAATGTAACAGAGGTTTCGTGCTTTAGCGGTTCAAACGGTTCGGTTACGGCAGGTGTGGGCGGGGGAACTGCACCTTATTCTTATTTGTGGGGCACCGGTGCCACCACCCCTGGCATTAGCGGCTTAATTGCCGGTAACTATCCGCTAACGGTAACAGATAATGCAGGCTGTACAGCCAGTGCCAACAGCAATGTTGCCCAGGCACCCTTTTTAACTTCAATTATGGATACCACTGATGTTTCCTGCTTTGGAACCAGCACAGGAAGTATTTTTATAAGCCCTTCGGGGGGGACCACGCCCTATCGTTATGCGTGGAGTGATGGGAGTACGCTGCAAAACAGAATTAATATACCTTCAAATACGTACCTGTTAACGATTACCGATTCGCATGGATGCAATGCGTACGACACGGCCTTAATTACCCAACCTGCGGCACTGGTGCTTGCAGATTCTGTAGTTAATGCCAGTTGTTATGGAACTGCCAATGGCACCGACGGGGCAATTTATTTAACGGTTACCGGCGGCACCACGCCTTATTCTTATAACTGGGGGAATGGCATTGCCAGTCAGAATGCCACTAATATTGCTGCAGGTAATTATTATCCAACTGTAACCGATAACCTGGGGTGTTTTGTTACGAATGAAATTATAGTCAGTTCGCCCGGTCAGATAGTTTTTGCAAATGCTTTGGTTACCAACCCTACCTGTTACGGAAAGAGCAATGGTATTGTTGAGGTGTACGCTTATAATGGTGTACCCGGATATACTTATACCTGGAACGGAACAGTAGCCCAAAACCCGGATAGCAACCTTACTGCCGGCCTTTATGCGGTAATAGTAACGGATGCCAACAACTGCACTGCGGTGGATAGCGTTGTGGTTGGGCAGCCGGCTCAGCTTACCCTTACCATTACAGGGCAAAATTCTTTATGCTATGGCGGTGGCGACGGAAGCGCCGTTGATATCGCTGTCGGCGGCACCACTCCTTATCATTACTTATGGAGCAACGGCGAAACAACAAAAACGGCAACCCTGCTTATTGCCGGTTTGTATGAAAGCACAGTAACCGATAATTTGGGCTGTGCTGTTGATGGTAATGTGGTTATTGGCGAGCCTGCTCAAATTCTTTTCACCATTGATTCAACAGCTGTAAAATGCATTGGCTCAAAAGACGGAACCATTTCGCTGGGTAATACCTCGGGGGGTGTTCCGCCTTACGAATATGCAGCTACGACTGATTTGTCAAACTTTACTTATACAACTGATTCGGTTATTGTGGGGCTTGATACAGGCTATTATACTGTTCTTATATCGGATGCAAACGGTTGCACTTTATTGGATACTACTTATGTGCCCAATGCGGTACCAGATTCTTTTAATATAACCGCGGATTCAACCTCTTGTTTCGGTGCGCAGTATGTGGATGGGGCGATACACGTTAGTGGCCTGGTGGGGCAAAATTCCCCGTTCCAATATGCGGTGGATGGAAGCCCACTACAGTTTTCAGGCGATTTTTACAACCTGGCTGCCGGTAGCCATACGATTGAGATAACCGATTACAATGGTTGTGTTACCGATACTTCGGCCAGCATAGGGATGCCTGTTGCAGGTATTGCCGAAGTGCTGCCGCATGATACTACTATGCAACTGGGTGAAACCATACAGCTGTTCTCATCTTTTACAAATTACCCGGCTTCAGCTGTTGCATATTATAACTGGACGCCGTCAACCGGTTTAAGTTGTGTTGACTGCCCTAACCCGGTGGTTAACTCGTACAGCCACATTAACAGCTATACACTTACTATTACCTATAATAAAGGGTGTACCACCAGCGATAGCGCTACCGTAATTGTTATAGGAACACCCCAGGTTTTTATCCCGAATTCGTTCTCGCCAAACGGCGATGGAAATAATGATTTGTTTTTGATATACGGCGAAAATATTAAAACCGTTAACCTGAAAGTATTTAACCGCTGGGGTGAGCTGGTCTTTAACTCTGAAAACCTGCTGGCTGGATGGGATGGAAACTATAAAGGCCAGGCACAACAACCGGGCGTTTACGTTTACGAAGCTCAGGTAACCTTTCTGGATAATACCCAAACTTTACGGACGGGGAGTATTACGTTGCTTAGATAATTATTGATTGCTGCTGACTAATATTCAACCGCATTTCGGGCGTATTGTGATTAGCTGTTCAGGTTCAAATTTAAAACCGATGCTGACTTTGCTTTAATTAAAAAATCAGGGTTTTTGCAGGGATATTTTGATGACGCTTATTTGAAAAAACCTTTCTGAAAAAAAAGCGGATGAAAGAATTACTCCCTCATCCCCACTTTTTCTTGAAGACGAAAGATACGTTTATCTGTTTATGACGATTTTTTTGCTAATCACCTGGCTGCCGCTTTTTATCTGAACAAGGTAAGTGCCGCTTGGCAGCTGGCTTACATCCAGGTGCTGCGCTGCCTGTACATTTTCAAGGCTTAATACTTCCTTTCCCTGCAGGTCAACAATTTTTAGCTGATTGGTTGCAGGCAGAATATTGCTGCGCACTTGTATATCATTGGTTGCCGGGTTAGGCATTACTTCGAAAGAGGGCAGGGTGATTGCATTTATTCCAGTTGCCACAGGGGCTGCTTCAACATTTTCTGATTTTAATTCGCCTGATACATTTTCCTCAGGAGTGGCGGGCAATAATAAAAAATGGACTGCTGCTAAATGATGCTGATTTAAAAACGCAGCGGGGCCATGTTCCATATGCCTTTCGCCATAATACTGGTTATCTGATTTAGCATCCTCAATTACCGGCTGCAATTTTTTAAGGTCTTCCATCCATTGTTTCCGGTTAGGTTCCAGTTGGGTTTTGATATCCTGTAATGAATTACTGTGTTTATCGGCTATGGCCAGCAGGCGCTCCATGATTGCTTTACGTTGCGCGAAGGCAGGGTTTGAATTGCGGCCACCATTTTCATATCCGGGGGCAGGTATGTTATCGCCTTCGCCTTTAGTTTCATGTTTCCAATCGTGGTGCAGGTTTTGCAGTTGTTTAAGGGCTGCCCTGCAATCTGCAATTTCGGTTTTTTCAGCGGCGCTTAACTCGCGGTCAAACTGTTGCCTTTTTTGAATCAGAACCGGCATTACTGTTTCCTTTATATATTTTTTAACTGCGGTATTGGGGCCGTGCTGAGCAGGTGCGGTGCCGTCTGTTGCCCATCCTGATACAGGCGCTAACAAAGCCGAAAAGAAAATGAGGTAAAATGCTTTTTTCATGATTACAGATTTATTGGTTAGGCAATTTACAGCGTTTGACTGCCTGAAAGTACCATAGCTTAATGTCACCCAAAAGCTTTTAACTGATTTTAGTTTTTGTTTGCATATTAACCGGGAAATTAAATTGGTTTACCCTCGTGGGGCCTTTTATTCTGAGCAAAATCAGCTGCGACTATCAGCAAAGAGGTGAAAATAGCGAAGCAAACACAATTAAAGTTTCTCACTTTTGCTTCTTATGAAACGGCCCGGCTTTATTATTGTTTGTATATGTATAGCCATTATAGCCATAAGAGGTTGCAGGCATAATCCATTTAGTTTTTTTGGCGGACAAACGGATACTGATAGCCTTTACGCAGGCCGAAAATATACCATTCAACGGCCGTTTAAATTTCCACCGATTACTGATAAATATGCTGATTCGCTGACTTATGAGGGTGTAGAATTGGGGCGAAGGTTGTTTTATGACAAGCATCTTTCGAAGGATGGTGAAAAGTCATGCGCATCGTGTCATTTTGTGCAATTTGCCTTCAGTGATTCAGGTAGGGCAAAGAGCGCAAATGAAACGGGTTTAACCAGGCGCAATGCACCGGCCCTTCAAAACCTTTTGTGGGCGAAACAGCTTTTCTGGGATGGAAAAATTACCGGACTTTCCGAACAAGCAAAAGATGCGGCGCATAACGAACTGGCCATGGTAACTGACATTACCATCAGTTATTTAAAATCGGACTCTGTTTATGATGCTTTATTTAAAAAAGCATTCGGCAGGCCTGGTGATATTACAGAATATAAAATAAACAAGGCCCTGCAGCAGTTTATGACGACGATGATATAGTCG
>CAISWS010000402.1 GCA_903889265.1 uncultured Bacteroidota bacterium | reverse complement strand
TCAAAAACAAGGGCCGGCAGTTTTCTGAAATCGCAACCCAATAACTGATTAAGATGATGGCAAACTTTATACTCTTTAAGGGCAGAGGCAATACCTACCAAGCGGTAGTCGGTATCAAGGTCGTTGGTGATCTTTTTTTCTGCCATGGGTGTAGTTAGTGTCAAAGTTACAATAAGTTATGTAAAGTGGCCATTAAGCTTGTGATATCTCTATTTACAGGCAAAAGACAATATCATCTCAAAAATACGTTAACACCTTAATATTTTAGGGTTTTAACATCTCCGGCGTACTGAAAAGTGACTAATGGAGAGGGCAGGTATAGCACCCGAAAGTGGGGGTGGAAAATAATTTTTGGGAAAGGGAGGGATGTTTTTATTTTCGCTCCACATTTAAAACCAAAAAGACATGTCAAATATCGCAGAAAGAGTAAAAAAGATTATCGTTGATAAGCTCGGAGTTGAAGAAAGCCAGGTAACACCAGAGGCTAGTTTCACCAACGATCTTGGTGCTGATTCATTAGACACCGTAGAGCTAATCATGGAATTCGAAAAAGAATTCAATATCTCTATTCCTGACGAGCAGGCTGAGAATATTGGCACCGTAGGCCAGGCTATTGAGTACCTGGAAAAGACAGTTAGTAAATAATAACCTGCAAGAAGAAATATGGAGTGGCAGATGTAACAAGTCTGCCACTTTTTTTTAAAGATGTTCAAAAGAGTAGTAGTAACAGGCTTAGGGGCTTTAACACCTATTGGTAACACCGCACCGGAATTTTGGAGCGGATTATTAAACGGGGTCAGTGGTGCAGGGCCTATTACCAGGTTTGACGCCACTAACTACAAAACCAGGTTTGCCTGCGAAGTAAAGCATTTTGACCCCACTCAATTTATTGATAAAAAAGAAGTAAGGCGGCTTGACCGCTTTGCGCAGTTTGCTATTGTAAGTAGTGACGAGGCGATTAAAGATGCCGGTTTAGACCAGCCCGGAGTAAACCGCGACCGCGTTGGTGTTATTTGGGGCTCGGGCATTGGCGGGCTGGATGTGTTTATTGAAGAAATTACCAACCTGGCGTTGAACCCTATACCGAGGTTTAACCCGTTTTTTATACCCAAAATGATTATTGATATTGCCTCGGGGCACATATCCATGCGATGGGGTTTCAGGGGGCCGAATTATGCTGCGGTTGCTGCTTGTGCTACGTCAAATGTAGCGTTGATTGATGCGTTTACCTACATTAAGCTGGGTAAATGTATTGCCGTAGTTGCGGGTGGCTCGGAAGCGCCGATAAGCGCAGGCGGCGTTGGCGGATTTAATGCCATGCGCGCTATGAGCGAAAGGAACGATTCGCCGGAAACGGCTTCGCGTCCGTTTGATAAGGACCGGGATGGTTTTGTAGTGGGCGAAGGCGCGGGAGCTATTGTATTGGAAGAACTGGAGCACGCCCTTGCACGCGGCGCTAAAATATATTGTGAAATTGTTGGCGGAGGCATGAGTGCAGATGCTTATCATTTAACGGCACCGCATCCTGAAGGATTGGGTGCAAGCCTCTCTATGAACAGCGCTTTGGAAGATGCCAATCTGAAACCAGAAGACATAGACTACATTAACGTACACGGTACCTCAACCCCGCTGGGCGATACGATTGAGCTTGGAGCCATTAAGAATGTATTTGGCGAGCATGCCTATAAGCTGAATATCTCCTCTACCAAATCTATGACCGGGCACTTGTTGGGTGCTGCGGGTGCTATAGAAGCCATTGCCAGTATTATGGCGGTTAAAGAAGATATAGCCCCGCCTACTATTAACCACTTTACTGATGACCCTGATATAGACCAGCGGTTGAACCTGACTTATCACAAACCTCAAAAGCGTATTATAAACGCAGCCCTTAGTAATGGCTTTGGATTTGGGGGGCATAATGCTACGGTGATATTTAAGAAGTTTGTGAAATAGGTGTTAAGGTGCGAAGGTGTTAATGTGTTGAGGCTTTACCTCAAATAAAATGCGGTTTGCACTAGGCTTGCCCCGGTATTGGTTTTTATCGCATCTATAAACAATATTGAGCCTGGCAGTGCGTGTTCCTTTATCCTGGCCATAATTCGTTTAAAGTCTCCGCTTTGTTCGTTGTTGAATTTATATACATCATTGCCTCCTTCCTTAGTGGGTGTTGAAAGCACCACCTCGTACGAAGCCAGTTTTTCACCATTGACAATACCCAAAAGAGTTTCCAAGTTATCAATGTTGAAAATGTCGATTTGCGGCGAACAGATTTTTTCAGCTTTAAGCGCAGTGGTGTCGCCGGCATAAGCAAACGTGGTGCATAAAATGCCAAGATCGGAAGAGCGTCGTGTAG
>CAISWS010000401.1 GCA_903889265.1 uncultured Bacteroidota bacterium | reverse complement strand
GAGTTATGCGAGAGTACAGAGGTATACCACAGGTGGTTACCGGTGGGTGTATTTGGTATGCTGTCGGTGGGTATGTTTTGTTTGCTGTTTAATTTTCATAACCGGTTTATGGGGCGCACGGTTTTGTTGCGCAGTTTGATTGCAGCCTGCGATGCGCAGCATACCGGCAACAGCAAATGGTTTGTAAAAAGCGATTCGGTTATTGCGCTTGACCCAATGATTACCGGTATTAACTCTGAGTCTATATTGTTTTCGGCGCTGGATGGGCGCGATACAACAATACAAATTATAAGGGTAACTAATGATGAGCGGCGGATGGTGGAGAAACTTCATAAAGACCGCTTTTTTCTGAATGGCGATGTTTCATTTCCAATCAGTGATTTGAATCCGTTTTATTTTAAGTTGAAGGAAGGTACCTACAAGGAACTGAAAACGATGCCGAAAAATAATGCGGGGGTGTTTGCCCTATAAACCATAGCTTTATTGCCCATGCGTAAACGATACCTTATTCCGCTTGTTTTACTACCTGTTTTGTTCCTGGCCGCCAACCTTTTGTTTACAATGCGCACCAGCGATGCCAAGGCAGTAAGTAAATTTGCCGCAGCAGGCATAACCTTAACGCCGCACTATTTACGCATATTAAACAATAACTTTCATTACGTGCAGGTGGGCAGCGATACCCTGCCCGCCATTGTGTTTATACACGGCAGCCCCGGCAGTTGGGATGCTTTTGAGGACTACCTGCTTAACCCGGCACTGCGCAGGCGCTACAGACTGATAAGTATAGACCGCCCCGGCTTTGGTTACAGCGATTACGGCCGTGGCCTTAACCTGCATGCTGAGTGCTGTATTATAGATGCCTTTTTAGATTCGGTACAAAACGGCAAACCAATATACCTGGTGGGGCACTCGCTGGGCGGTTCAATAGTGCCGGTGCTGGCAGCTGAAAGGCCGGCGCTGGTAACTGGTATAGTAATTCTGGCAGGCGCGGTTGACCCGGATATGGAACCCGCCGAAAAATGGCGCAAATATTTTATACATGCCCCCATGCGTTATTTGCTACCCGGTGCCATGCGCCCCAGTAACGATGAACTGTATTATTTTAAAACCGATGTGCTGCACATAAAAGAAAAACTTGCACAGGTTACATGCAGGGTATACATTATACATGCCGTAAACGATGAACTGGTAGACGTAAAAAATGCGTATTATATGAAAAGCAATTTTGTTAACGCACAGGTTTCTGACACCATCTTTCCATCGGGCAACCACTTTATACCCTGGAACCACCAGCCGTATATTTTAAAGGTTTTGGAGGGGTTGTGAGTTGAATGGGGTGGAATTTTCGCCACTTCACAAATTTCACTCCTTATCATTTCCCTCTCAAAAATATAACCATATATTTAATGCATGAAATACATATACACTTTACTGGTAGCTTGGCTGATTGCATCCGGATTAAGCGCACAAACGGATAACTGGGTTACGGTGGGCATCAACAAAATGGCTACGGTTGATTTTCCGGCAACGCCTAAACGGGTTGCGGCTGCGGGGCAATCGGTGGTAACGCTCAATTATAATAACCAGGTGTTTACTGCACTGGCGGGCAACACGGGCCTGGGGCCTACACCCGATTCAGATGCTGTTAACCGGGTTTACGAATCTTACATACAGGGCACTATGAGTTCGATACCCGGTATTAAGTTGCTGGATGAAAAGGATGTAAATGTGCGCGGTATTACGGGCAAGGAATATTTGCTGCACGGCGATGTAAGAGGCGTATCGTTATGGTTAACCGCCAGGGCTTATCTTTCATCGGGCACTATATACAGTTGCCTGTATGTTACTTATACCGAGGATGGGCAAAAATCGGCAGATAAGGACCGGTTTTTTGAATCGCTGAGGTTGGAGGGAACATCCGGCGCAACTGCCGAGGCCAAACCGGCAAACCCGATGTTTGATACGGCGCAATACGTTTACTATTTTGAAATTTTCGGGGCCATTGTTGGCGGTGTGTTTGTGTTTATTCTGCTGGCCGTTTTTGTGCAATACCTGCTTAAACGCGGTAAAAAAACGCCACAGGGGCCACCGGTGGGATAAGGAAATCGTTTAATGTTGGTTACGCAAAGTTCGCTAAGGTGCGGGCAAAGAAGCGCAAAGAAAAAATTGGAATTTCTTTGCGCTTCTTTGCGTTATTTACTTTGCGCCCTTTGCGAGAACATGCATTAATGCCACCAGGATTATGCGCCGTTGTTGCTGAGCCTGTAAATTGCTTATACTTGTGGTATGAAGGCAGTTTACGGTTTATGCATTATTATATTTCTGTTGTGCCTTGTCGCAGGCTGTAAAAAAGATGCCGCTAAAAACGTGGTGGAAGGCAACTGGAAGGTTGTAAATGTTACCGGCAAAGTTACTTCATCAACCGGTGCCGACAGCGGGACTTATACCTACAGCTACAACCCGGCCGACAGCCTTTTAAGTTATACGGCTATTACAACCAGCCACCCCTTGCCGCTTACTACCAACCAAACTATATTTGAAACCTGGAATTTTATAAGTGCTGATACCTGCACTGTTACTTCAACCTATGCGGGGTTAACGTCCGGCGAACTTACGGGTAGCTGGAACGGGGCTTACACCCTTCAAAATTCGCTGTTGTTTCTTGCGTCGGGCACCAGTAAGTTGCTGGCGCTGATAGGTATTGACTCCCCCCCTTATGCCGGCAATTACGACCAGTTTAATATTCAGAGCGTGAGCTCAAACCAAATGGTGCTTAATTATAATACTGTGGTTAACGACAGCAATAGTGTGGCGCAGGTTAATTTTACGTTTACGTTTGGGAAGTAATACGATTTTAACGGGAAAGGCGGCCCGCAAAGTTTAATTGCGGAATGCGCCCACTATGTGTAATGCAATTGATTTATATTGACTACGGTGCGACTCCGCTGGAGTCGTCTTGTCCGCATTTACTATGGATGCTATAAAGATATGACCGCTCCGTGGTCAGGATGGACTTAATGGCATTGGCAGCAAGAGGAAAATTCAGTTCTGCAAAATCAAACATTCCTATCCTTAAAAAACATACTTAATGGGCAAATGCATTTGTGTAAATATAAAGGCCAGAACAAAGGCGTTTGTTTCGCAGTGTTCGAGGTAGCCGGTGGCGGCGGTGTGGTCGGCGTCTTCTTCAAAATACAGAATGTGGGGGTTATCGGGGGTGCTGCACTCCTGCAGGCGGGCCAGAAATTTGAAGGTGTGCATGGGCACTACCCGGTTTACCTTACGGCTGGCTACCAAAAGGGTGGCGGGGTAATTTACACCGGGTTTTAAATTGTGCAGCGGTGAGTAGCGCAGCAGGTTATTAAATTCAGCAGGGTTATCGGGGTTACCGTATTCGCCCTTCCAGTATTTTCCGTAGGTAAATTTATGGTAGCGCAGCATATCAAAAATGCCCGAACGGGCTACTCCTGTCTTCGTCACTGGGACACCCAAGATAGGTCAAACAGGTCAATCAAATTTTTTTGGGCCTCCGTTTTGATTAACAATCTTGTGTATTTGGTATTTGAGTGGGGCGTAATAAAGGTAAGGGCATGCATG
>CAISWS010000400.1 GCA_903889265.1 uncultured Bacteroidota bacterium | reverse complement strand
TTTTGGGCCGTTAGTTTTGATAGCAATTAAGTCAACCAAATAGTTACGCCCCCAAAATTAGGAAGATGAAGAGATAAACCTGACATCTGCCGAAGTAGTTTAATAAGGAGATATACGAAGCGGGAGCCCACCAAATAATTTCATCGTCATAAAATCTAACTTCCCTTACCCCAATAATTCTTCTATATTTGTGCTCCGGTAAACAAAAACATGGAAATACTCATCCGCTCCGCACTGATAGTAGATACCGGCTCAGCTTTTAATAATCAGGTTAAAGATATTTTGGTTTCCAATGGGAAAATCAAAAAAATAGGCAGCCGTTTGCAAAACACCACCAAAGCAAAAGAGATAAAGGAAGATAACCTCCACGTCTCCATCGGCTGGTTCGACCTCAACACCTTTTTAGGCGACCCGGGCTTTGAACAAAAAGAGACGATAGAAACCGGCTGCAAGGCCGCTGCTGCAGGTGGCTTTACCCACATTTGCTGTATGCCCAATACCCTGCCGGTAATACAAACCAAGGCACAGGTGGAGTATGTACTGGGCAAATCGGCCAGCCAACTGGTTAGTGTGCACCCCCTGGGCGCCATTACCCACGATACCGCCGGTGGCGACCTGGCTGATATGTACGACCTGCACATGGCCGGCGCCATAGCCTTTACCGATGGACTTAAACCCAGCCCGCCCGCCGGTGTGATAGAACGCGCCCTGCTTTATGTAAAAGCTTTCGACGGCCTTATAATGGTGCACAGCGAAGATAAAAGCATATCGAAAAACGGCGTAATGCACGAGGGCATAGTAAGCACCAAACTAGGCCTGCCCGGCCTGCCCGCCCTGGCTGAAGAAATTGCCGTTAACCGCGATTTGTTTGTATTGGAATACACCGGTTCTAAACTTCACCTGCTTAACGTATCGCTCAAAAAATCAGTTGATTTAATACGGGCTGCCAAAAGGAAAAAACTACAACTTACCGCATCGGTAAATGCATATAACTTATTGTTGGATAACACTGCCGTTGGCGATTTCAATACCAACTGCAAAGTAAACCCGCCGCTGCGCTTAAAAGAAGATATAGCCGCCCTTGTAAAAGGCATTAACGATGGAACTATTGATGCCATATCATCGGCCCACCAGCCGCAGGATGAAGACTGCAAAAAGCTGGAATTTGATAAGGCTGATTTTGGCATGATAGGTTTGGAAACCTGCTTTGCCGTGGTAAACACCGCACTAAGGGCAGAAACCAAAATCGGGAAGATTGTTGAATTGCTGGCACATAACCCACGCAAAATATTAGGGCTTGAACAACCTAAAATTGAAGTAGGTGCCGACGCAGATTTAACCCTGTTCAACCCGAACAAGAAATGGGTGTTCGCCGAAAAGGATATTCAGTCAAAATCAAAAAATACCCCTTTTATAGGAACAGAATTTATTGGCAAGGTTACCGGTGTTATACACAAGGGTAAGGTGCATTTAAATTGAAATACCGACCTATGAATAAATACCCCATCTCGCTCAAATACGGTGTTATTGCCGGTATAATAATGATAGTCATTATCATGCTGATTTATTGGGGTGGGGCGGCTAAACTAGCGGGTTTTCTGCCGGTGTTGGCTTACATTCCGCTTATCTTTTTGATGATATGGGGTGGTGTTACTGCCCGCCGAAAACTGGGCGGTTTTGAAAATTTCAGGCAGGCCTTTTTAACGGTATTTATCATATCCTTTACGGCCAATATTATGTTTACCTCCTTTAATTATGTGTTGTTTAAAGTTGTTGACCCTTCAATCCCTCAGATTATAAAACAAAAAGAGATAGAAGCCCTGAGTGAATTTCTGGAACAAAAGGGGACGCATGACGAAGAAAGCGAAAGGCAATTAAAAGAGTTGAAGGAGCAGGATCCTGCCCCCACGATACAAGGGCTTTTGCGTAATTATTTGCTTTGGGCTGTAATTGGTGCAATTTTTTCGGCACTTATTGGTTTATTTGTAAATCGTCCGGACGAAAGGCCGGTAATAAAAGCAGAGGAATAAATGCAGATATCGATAGTAGTGCCCTTATTTAATGAAGAAGAAAGCTTGCCCGAATTGGTAGCCTGGATTGACCGGGTTATGAAGGCCAATAATTATTCGTACGAAGTAATTTTGGTTGATGACGGCAGCAAAGATAAGTCGTGGTCGGTGTTGGAGGGTTTATGTGCTCAAAACTCAAATTTACGAGGCGTAAAGTTCAGGGTTAACTATGGCAAAAGCGCAGCGCTTAATACCGCTTTCCAACTGGCCAAAGGCGATGTGGTAATTACCATGGATGC
>CAISWS010000399.1 GCA_903889265.1 uncultured Bacteroidota bacterium | reverse complement strand
CTGTAGACGAAATGCGAAAGAATTTTGCACCCACTTTATGGACGCTGAGCAGAAATGATGACGGCACACCGGCTAACCCCAACCAGGTGTTAGAGCAGCGTTGGTTTTCCGGTTCTCACTCTAATATCGGCGGCGGATTTAAAGACAGGGGCCTTTCGGACCTTACCCTGGGCTGGATGATTGAAAAAGCACAAGCTACAGGTTTAGGGTTTGATGGCAATCCCTGTGCAGCATTAAAAGGAAATGCATTGGGAGAATACTTCATGTCAAAAACTGGCATCTTTAGCCTGTTACCCGATTTTATACGCGATATAAAAAAGGACTCAACAGTAGATCCTACCGTTCTGCAACGCAAAAAGGATATGGCTAGTTACGACCCGAAGAATAAAGATTACTTCAACCAAACAAAATAAAACCTTATACCCGCATATCGTCTGGCAGCCAACTAATTATACTACGCTTAATCTGATCCGGGTTTAGCTTTTCATTCACTGCCCTGTAAATTAAAGGCAGCAGTTCTTCATCAGGCGCAAAACGAAGTGCTGCAATTTGTTTAAAGCTAAGCTGCTCTTCAATTTTCTCAAATCTTTTGCCAGCCAGGATATAATACCTCAGGCGCATTTCAAGCCTGACTGTCCGGTTCTGGTTACCCAGCGCATAATGTTGGCGCACCATCAAAGCCAGCCAAACAATCAAAATCATTAATACAGTTATCACAATCCATAGCACGCGCTGCTCAGCATATTTATACATACCAAAACCGCAAATGACAAACACTGTTATACTGGCGCCATAAAAAAAGTAATGGTGAGGAGGATAATAAAAAACATGGCTTTTATAATTCTGTTCTTTCATAATGAGCTGATGGACAAGATTAATGCCAGTAAAAATTTTGAGGCCCTGTTATCCGTGGTTATGATATTCCTGTAAGGCCTAATGGGACCAAATTTCGGGCGCTAAAGAAACAAGTAAGGAAAATATGCCCCAAAAAACGTTATTAAACACACAAAAACCTACTGGTACAATTATTGGTAAACATATAAAAAACAAAAACATGAAACTTAAATCAATAATTTTCTTCGGAGCGGTGCTCGGGCTTTCTTTTATGTCATCGTGCAAAAAAGACTGGGATTGCCAATGTACTACTAACGGTGTAGTTACAAACAACACAATAAACAATGAAACCTTGCTCAATGCACGCGACAAGTGCAAAGCAGAAGGAGGCAGTATCGCGGGAGTTACAACTACGTGTTCGTTGCAGTAACCATTTGTTATTTAAAAAGTCGGGCGCATGGCAGCAATGCTTTGCGCCATTTTTTTCCATATAAAGTAGGACCAGCATATTTTAACGTCAGTTATAGACGAACATAAACGCAATAAATTGTCATTCAGCAATTAGCAATGCCGTTAGGCGCTAAAAGCTTTGTAGCAACTAACGACGGAGGACTATCAAAATCCATAACTCACAATGAATAGGGAGACTGTGTGCCTTGGTGCGGATATATTTTTCAGAAGATAGTAGAACTTGGTTTGCCATACAGTTTATTTATTCCGTAAAATACAGAATCAATACCTGACTGAGATAGTTACCCGCATAAAATACGCGCATAAACCCGGCTTTACATCAGCAGGTTTATCACATCCTCTCTGCTTAATGCCTTTACAAAACCCTCATCTACACCTATAATATCTTTTACCAGCACTTTCTTTTTTTCCTGCAAGGCAAGTATTTTTTCTTCAATGGTATTATGACAAATCATACGGTAGGCAAATACCTTTTTATCCTGCCCGATGCGGTAAGTGCGGTCAATAGCCTGATCTTCAACGGCGGGGTTCCACCAGGGATCAACAATGTATACATAGTCGGCAGCGGTAAGGTTAAGGCCGGTGCCGCCTGCTTTAAGGCTGATTAAAAATACGCGGCAGCTTTCGTTATTCTGAAAATTCTCTACGCTTTCTTTCCGGTTTTTTGATTGGCCATCTAAATATTCATAAATAATATTTTCTTTCTCCAGTGCCTTGCGTATTATATCCAGCATACCCAGAAACTGTGAAAAAACCAGCACCTTATGTTGCCCCGTTTTTTCGCGAATGCTGCGAATCAGTTCATCTGCTTTAATGCTATCACTGCCATAATCTTCGGTAGTGTTTAACAACTTCGGCGAGTTGCATATTTGGCGTAGTTTAAGCAAGCCATCTAATATGGCAAAGCGTGCTTTGTTCATTCCCTCTTCTTCAATCATGCGCAAAATCTCAATGCGTATTTTTTCTTTAAAGGTTTCGTACACCTTTCTTTGCTGCTCTCCCATTTCGCAAAAAAGTGTCATCTCCGTTTTGCCAGGCAGCTCTTTTGCCACCTGTTCTTTTGTGCGGCGGATTAAAAACGGTTTAATGATTTTGCGTAATCGGTTAGCGGCATCTATGTTGCCTTCTTTATCAATAGCCCCTGCATAGTCTTTTCTAAAACCCTCTACCGAACCAAAAATACCGGGATTTAAAAAGTGCATTTGGGCATACAGCTCCATCGTGTTATTTTCAACCGGAGTACCACTCATAGCTATCCGGTTTCTGGCCACTAGCAGCCGCATGGCCTTATATCTTTGCGAGGTAGAATTTTTAATAGCCTGCGACTCATCTAAAATCACATAATTAAAAACTATCTCTTTAAATATTTCAATGTCGCGCACCAAGGTGCCGTAAGTGGTAAGTATTAAATGTGTACCGTTTTTCCCCAGCAGCTTATCATCACGGTCGG
>CAISWS010000398.1 GCA_903889265.1 uncultured Bacteroidota bacterium | reverse complement strand
TGGCATCACCTACGTTGGCCAGGTGGCTTATCAGTTTCAGGTTATTGATAAACGCAACCGCTGCCTCTTTCCCTCCTTTAATATCGAAGTTTAGCACTCCGCCAAATCCATTTTTTAAATACTTTTTAGATAAGGCGTGATAAGGATTATTCGCTAAGCCCGGATAAGTCACTTTAGCAACAAAGTCACTTTTCTCTAACCATTTAGCCAGGGCTAAAGCGTTATCTACCGTTCGTTGCACGCGCAGCGATAGTGTTTCTAATCCCTGCAAAAGTAAAAACGAGTTGAATGGACTGATTGCAGGCCCGAAATCACGCAGCCCCTCAACTCTGGCACGGATGATAAATGCAATGTTGCCAAAAGGCCCTGCAGAGCCAAAAACATCCCAGAATTTAAGCCCGTGGTAGCCCTCGCTTGGTTCGGTAAACTGTGGGTATTTGCCATTGCCCCAATTATAGTTACCGCCATCTACAATTACCCCGCCTATGCTGGTACCATGACCGCCAATCCATTTGGTAGCGCTTTCAACCACAATATTTGCACCATGTTCCAGCGGGCGGAAAAGATAACCGGCTGCACCAAAAGTATTGTCAACTATCAACGGCAGGTCGTGCTTTTTTGCAATGGCTGCAATTTTTTCAAAATCCGGTACATTTAGTTCGGGGTTACCGATGGTTTCAAGATAGATTGCTTTTGTTTTTTCGTCTATCAGTTTTTCAAAACTTTCGGGGCTATCGCCATCAGCAAAGCGGGCTTCAACACCCAGCCGTTTAAAGGCTACTTTAAACTGGTTGTAGCTACCTCCATACAAAAACGAAGTAGTGACAAAGTTTTCGCCTGATTGCAGGATATTATTTAGGGCAATAAACTGCGCTGCCTGGCCGGATGATACGGCCAGTGCCGCAACACCGCCCTCCAGCGCTGCTATGCGTTTTTCAAATACATCGGTAGTTGGGTTTTGTATGCGCGTGTAAATGTTTCCGAATTCCTTTAAACCAAACAGGTTTGCCGCGTGTTCGGAATTATCGAAGGTGTATGATGATGTTTGGTAAATAGGCACTGCGCGTGCTTTGGTAACGGGGTCAATAACCTGGCCGGCATGTAACTGAAGTGTTTCAAATTTATAGTTGCTCATTTTATTTTGCTTTTAAGATTTACAGATTTAGTAATGATTTTTTGCATTGTATTTGCGGTGTTTAGTCACTTGTTGCCGCTACGCATACCGCTTGCGGGGGGAGGCAACTTAGGATAAAGCCAACATCGGAGGTTACTAATCGGGAAAAGATAGATATGGAGCTGAATCTTCATTTTTGAATTTTGGGAAGCCAATAAAATTTGATAGAAAACTAAATGCAAAAAGCCGTTGTAACTAGCACATACAACAGCAACACATACAACACATGGAAGTGTTGACCGGAGAAAGAAGGTTATGTGTTTGGCGATTCATTTGTGCTGCAAATAAAAATTGATGAAACGGATTTTCCAAATAAATCCTGCTAATTCTTTTTTAAACTATGTTTGACTCGTATTAAAACCGAACCTGTTTTATGCTTAATTTTTTAAAATTTCCATGGGCGAAAGGTGTGGAGTCTAAGGGTAATTGCGGCTGCAATAGTTCTGATAAGGAGTTGGCCTGTAAACTCACCTCTTTGGAATTACGGCAACGAAAAAGCACGGTTATTGCCAGTTTAAAAGTGAAGGCCCTGGAAAGGGTTGAAACTAAAAATGGGTTCAAATACAGGTTTAATGGCGATGACGACACAATTGATCAGTTGACTGAATTTATTAAAACCGAGCGTCAATGCTGCCCGTTTTTCATTTTTAACTTATCAATATCGGATGAGAAAGGTATGTTATGGCTCGAAGTTACAGGCGCACAAAATGTAAAGGATTTTATAAGGTCAGAGATGGAGCTCTAAATGAATCAAAAAAAATGTTCTTACTTTAATTGAATGTAATTGCAAATATCATTTACACCACCAAGATGCGTTTCAACATACTGCTTTGCCTGCAGCGATGCGGTTTTCATCAATGAAGTGTTATTTACAAAGCCGGTTAGCACAGCTTTAAGTTGTTTGCTATCGGTAACCGGAAACGCGGCTGAAAGCTGGCGAAGTTCTTTCGCCTCATTCGATTTGGTGTAATTTGGCCCGAAAATAACCGGCATGCCATACACTGCGGCCTCCAGCACATTATGCACACTGGCGTTAAATCCTCCGCCCACATACGCTATATCTCCATAACTGTATATGGATGCAAGATCGCCCATTGTATCTACAATTAAAACCTCTGCATTTTCGGCATTTGATGCATTGAGTTGCGATAGCCTTATTGAGTTCGGTGCTTCGTTTTTCTGAAAAGCAGCTATTTCAGTTTCACTCAGGTTATGTGGTGCTATAACGTATTTAAAACCCGCTAAAACTTTTTGGTTGATTAGCTCCGCAATTATCTGTTCATCCTTCTTCCACGTACTGCCAGCTACCAGCAGCTTATTAGTCCCCTTAAATTTTTCAATTGCAGGAAACGATTTTGGGTTCTGTGCAATCTGATAGACCCTGTCAAACCGGGTATCGAAGCTGATTTCAGATGTTATTGAAATGCTTTGCAACAACTGCTGAGAGTCCTTATTCTGCACAAATATTTTGCTGAAACACTGGAGCATGTTTCTGAAAAAGCCGCCATACCATTTAAAGAACACCTGCTCTTTTCTGAAGATGGCTGAAAAAAGCACCAACGGTATATTTCTGCTTTTTAATCCCGCAAGGTAATGATACCAGAATTCGTACTTTACAAAAAGCGCTAAGTCAGGTTTAACCTGGTTCAGAAAATCAGCTGCATTTTTTGCGGTATCGGTTGGCAAGTACAAAACTACATCAGCGTATGCATAGTTTTTCCGCACCTCATAACCGGAAGGAGAGAAGAAGGTGAGTAGAATATAAGCCGAGGGTGTATCCGTTTTCATTTTTTCAATCACAGGCCTGGCTTGTTCAAACTCGCCCAGCGATGCGCAGTGCACCCATATTCGTTTACCTGTGGTTAATGGCAATTCTATCGGCCCCCGGTTCCTTCTGCCATCCAGCCACAACTTTGCCTTGGTATTAAAGAACGATGCAATCAAAATACCAAAGCCATAAAGCCTGATAGAAAGGTCGTAAATTAAAAGGCTTATTAAATGCATGAAATACATGATGAGATTTAGCCCAAAGTGTGTTTAATTCTTCTGTATTCCTTTGCGCTCTTCACTTGTTTGCGCCATGTCCGATTTTTCATCGGGAGTAAAAGTATTAGTAATAGAAAAATTCCTTCTCGCTGCTTTGCAGAAAAACCGGTATTATCCAACCTGCTTTAATCCCTAAAAACAAATCGGCCCCTTTATCGTTTAGCTTACCCATGCTATAAAAATCGTAGGGCCTTTGGTTCATAGTATAACTAACATCAGCCTGCAGGCCTACATAACCGCTCAGATATTTCCGGCGTCCCATATAAACACCCCCCATAAAAACTGACGCTACAGGTCCGGCGCACATCCGGTCGTAACCTTTGCGGTACTCGGGGCTTAGCTGCGGTAACTCCGCTGCTTTAATGCTCACAGCAATCCGGTCAGATACTGCACCAACTCCGGCCATAAACAGCAATCCTGCATCCGGAAATTTTTCTACCAGGGGCACAATTTTTCCAAAGGTGAATTGCACATTAAAGCCATGCTCCTCCGGCCTTATAGAGGTAAGGTCGTTGTATTGTGTAATAAACTGCCCTGTACTGGTGGCAATAGTTGTAAAAACGTAGTTCTGTTTACTTTTGCTGCCATAAATAAAACCCCCGTTGCCACCTACCAGCCAGTTCTTTTTGGTTTTGTATAATAGCTCGGCACAAAAAAGATTATCGAACCCAAAACGTTGTGCCACATGGCCAAACGGAAACTGGGCGGTATAATCTAAACCAATAAGCACAGCCGAGCTGGGCTCAAACGTCTTTTTAGGTTTTTTGTATGCGGGGTTTTCTGGTTGCGGGTTAGTGGCAGGCGGGTTTTTATCCTGTTGTGCATTTGAAAAACAGAAGATGCAAACAAGCATTGCCAGCAGCAAATATTTTTTGTCTTGTTTCGTTTGCATCATTGTTTCTAACCTTGTGGATACAAAAATATTATTTTAGCCCGCGTAAAAAAGTTAGCCTGTGAAAGAAATACGAATGGTGGATTTAAAGACCCAATACCACCGCATTAAGAGCGAAATTGATGAGGCAGTTTCAGAGGTGATTGAATCAACTCAGTTTATAAAAGGCCCGGCTGTTAAAAAGTTTGAAGATAATCTGGCCCGTTATTTAAATACTAAAGAGGTAATAAGCTGCGCCAACGGAACAGATGCACTTCAAATTGCCATGATGGCCCTGGGTTATCAACCGGGTGATGAAGTAATTACGGCCAGCTTTACCTACGTAGCTACTGCCGAGGTAATTGCGCTGTTAAAACTGAAGCCGGTATTGGTTGAGGTTAATCCCGATACCTTTACCATTGACCCTGCTGCTATTGAGGCTGCCATTACGCCCAAAACAAAAGCCATTGTGCCGGTGCACTTGTTTGGCCAGGCGGCCGATATGGAGGCTATAATGAAAATAGCAGCTAAATACGGTTTACACGTAATTGAAGACAATGCCCAGGCAACTGGCGCAGATATTACTTTAAGCGATGGCCGCAAGGTTAAAGCCGGAACCATTGGCACTGTAGGCACCACTTCGTTCTTCCCGTCAAAAAATTTAGGGTGTTATGGTGACGGCGGAGCGCTGTTTACCGATGATGAAGCTCTGGCTAAAAAAATAAGGGTGGTAAGTAACCACGGTCAAACACAACAATATGTGCACGATGAGATAGGCGTTAACTCGCGCCTTGATACTTTGCAAGCCGCCATTCTGGATGTTAAGCTTAAATACCTGGATGAATACGCCGCAAAGCGAAGGGCTGTGGCCGATTTTTACGACAATGCTTTCAAGGGCCTCAAAAACGTGCAAACGCCTGTAAGAGCCGCTTTCTCTTCACACGTGTTTCATCAATACACCTTAAAGTTGTATGAAACAAACAGAGAGGATGTGCGTAATAAGTTGAGCGAACTGGGTATCCCATCTATGATTTATTATCCCATTCCGCTACATTTACAAAAGGCGTATAAAGACAGCCGTTACAGGGAAGGAGCTTTCCCCGTAACCGAGCATCTTTGCAAATCGGTAATATCCCTCCCAATACATACCGAATTTGAGCCTGAGCAGTTGGATTACATACAGGAAAATTTTAGAAAAATCGTCCAATCTTAAATAACTAAAATAAACGCAGGTGAAAATAGCAGTAATAGGAACCGGTTACGTGGGTTTGGTAACCGGCACATGTTTTTCAGAAACCGGTAACGACGTGGTATGCGTTGATAATAATGAAGAAAAAGTAAAGCAATTGCGCGGGGGTAAAATTCCGATTTACGAGCCGGAGCTTGACACTTTGTTCGACCGTAATACCCAACAGGGGCGTTTGACATTTACAACTAACCTTGAAGAAGGTATTGCCGGCGCAAAAATTATATTTCTTGCCCTGCCAACGCCTCCGGGCGAAGACGGCAGCGCCGATTTAAAATACATTTTAGGGGTAGCCGAAAAGCTGGGCCATATTTTAAAAGATTACACGGTAGTTATTAATAAAAGTACTGTGCCGGTGGGAACTGCAGACAAAGTAACTGCAGTTATTGCTAAAAACGCAAAGGTTCCTTTTGACGTGGTGTCGAATCCTGAATTTTTACGTGAAGGTGTAGCCGTTGAAGACTTTATGAAGCCCGAGCGTGTAGTAATAGGCACCAAATCTGCCCGCGCCAAAAAATTGCTGGAAGAATTATACGAGCCCTTTGTTCGCCAGGGTAATCCTATCCTGTTTATGGATGAGCGCAGTGCCGAGGTTACCAAGTATGCAGCTAATGCATTCCTGGCCGCCAAAATCTCTTTTATGAACGAAATTGCTAACCTGTGCGAACTGGTAAATGCGGATGTTGACCAGGTGCGCAAAGGCATTGGCACCGACTCGCGTATTGGCAAGCGTTTCTTATTTGCCGGTATTGGATATGGCGGCAGCTGTTTTCCTAAAGATGTAAAAGCGCTGTATTACACCAGCAAAGAAAATCACTACGACTTTAAAGTGCTTGATGCTGTAATGGAAGTAAACGCACTGCAGCGCGAGCGTTTTGTTGAAAAAATACTTGCAAAATACGATGGCAACCTGGCGGGTAAAACTATTGGCTTATGGGGCCTTGCATTTAAACCCAATACTGATGATATCCGTGAGGCACCTGCTATTTATATCATTGAGCAATTACTGGCTAAAGGCGCCAAAGTAAGGGCTTACGACCCCGAAGCTATGGCCAACGTTAAGCAGATATTCGGAGATAAAGTACACTTTGCCAGCGACCAGTACGATGCCCTTACCGGAGCTGACTTTTTAATAATAGCCACCGAGTGGAATATTTTCCGCTCACCCGATTTTGAAAGAATAAACTCGTTATTAAAAACCAAAGTTATTTTCGACGGCCGTAACCTTTATCATGTTGGCAACATGAAAGACCTTGGATATTACTATTATAGCATTGGCAGAGAGACTGTAGAGGGATAGTTACCGGATTTAATCAGTTTGAATTCTGTATTTACTTTGCGCTCTTTGCATCTTTGCGGTTAAAAGGATTAAATAAAACGGTAAATGAGTAGAATATTAATTACAGGCGCAGCAGGTTTTTTAGGTTCGCATTTATGCGACCGCTATATCAAAGAAGGCTTTAAGGTTGTTGGTATGGACAACCTGATAACCGGCGACCTGAAAAACATTGAGCATTTAATGAAACTCGAAAATTTCGAGTTCTATCATCATGATGTATCAAAGTACGTGCATGTGCCCGGAGAATTAAATTACATCCTGCACTTTGCATCCCCGGCTTCGCCTATTGATTATTTGAAAATACCTATACAGACTTTAAAAGTTAGCTCGCTTGGTACCCATAATTTACTGGGCCTGGCACTGGCAAAAAAAGCAAGGATTTTAGTGGCCTCCACCTCCGAAGTTTACGGTGACCCCTTAGTTCACCCGCAAACAGAAGATTACTGGGGTAATGTAAACCCCGTTGGCCCGCGGGGAGTGTATGATGAAGCTAAACGCTTTCAGGAGGCTATTACCATGGCCTACCACACTTATCACGGACTCGAAACACGCATTGTCCGGATATTTAATACCTATGGCCCCCGCATGAGGCTGAACGACGGTCGTGTGTTACCCGCATTCATAGGCCAGGCATTAAGAGGAGAGGACCTTACCATTTTTGGTAACGGTAGCCAGACCCGCTCATTCTGTTATGTGGATGATTTGGTGGAAGGCATCCATCGCTTATTAATGAGCAATGAAAGCCAACCCGTAAACATCGGCAACCCCAGCGAAATAACCATAGCCGACTTTGCCGAAGAAATCATAAAACTAACCGGCACCAAACAAAAAGTTATCTATAAAGACTTACCGGTTGACGACCCCAAACAACGCCAACCCGACATCACCCGCGCACGCTCCATCCTCGGCTGGGAACCCAAAGTTACCCGTCAGGAGGGCCTTAAAATAACCTACGATTACTTCCGTAACCTGCCTAATGAGGAGTTGTTTAAGGATCATAAGGATTTTGGGAAGAAGTAGGGGCACCCCTCCACCTTCCTTGCGGAGTCTCCCTTTCGGCTCTGCGATAGGGCGCTGGGATTTATGGGGCCATTGTATAAGTTATTGCTCATCCCTTTTTAAGTAGCTCCTCCGCCTGCTTCGGAAACTTCTTAACTATCCATTCCAGTACATCTAATTGATCCTTACCTGGTGCCCTTCTTAATTGTGCGAGCAATTTTATGGCATCAGGCCTGTTTAACGTTAGATTTGAAGCGCCCTCATTGCATACAGAGCATATCGCTCTAAGATTAGAAGCATCATCTAATCCTCCCATAGATTTGTCAATGATGTGGCCAATATGTAACCGTGCCTTTCTGCCGCCATCATCAGGGTGTGGTTCACCGGCCGCAATGCCACACATTTGACAAGTAAATCCATTTCTATCAAGTACATAAGCCCTAACTTCTTTCGAAATTCCTCGTTCAAATGCGGGAAGTGGCTTTGTATTTATCAGAAGATATTCGCCTGGCTTTAAATCACTGCGGTCATTATGGGTAACTATGTTCATACCCTCTTCGTTCCTCAATTCCCGCACACGCCTGACCCATTCGCTGGTTTCAGCTACTTTTCGCAAAGTATCAGAATCAAGAACATTACCTACGTTTTGTAAAAAGAAATCACGCAGCTTGGCTCTTGAGCCTTTTCCCCCTGGGCACTTTTTTTGTCATATTCCTGTAATGCTTTTTTTATAGATATTCCTATTGCTTTTGCAACTGGTGGGGGAAATGCGTTACCCACCTGTCTGTAGGCCGGGGTTTTTTTACCTGCAAATAGCCACTCTTCCGGAAAGCCTTGAATAAGGGCTGCCATTTTAAGCGTTAACCTTGGCATAGCTTTCGATCCATTTACCGGCGGCGAGTCAGCTAATCCCTTTCCATCAACACCTAATTCAGCCCATGCTTTTTTGGCTCTCGTTGGCCCTAAATCGGCACCACCGTGTTTTTTTGAACCACCAACAATGGTGGGGGCAATTTTATTAGCTTGCATCTTCCAGTTTTCGACATTCTCCCAACCTAACGAACTCATTTCTTTATAAAGTAAAGCTCCAACGGTTACAGGTGCCTGTGTACTTTGGGCGGGCCAGCGAAAGAAATCCATATATTCTTTTCGCATGGCAACTAATATGGCTCGGGGACGCAGTTGTGATACACCAAAATCAGAGGAGTTTATAAGTTTCCATTGTCCGACATAACCCATTTTAGCCAGTCGACTTAAAATGGTTTTTCTGTATGCCATAAACTTTGGGTCAAGAAGGCCGCGAACATTTTCCAGCATGATTGCTCTCGGATTGCACTCACTTATTAATCTTAGCGCCTCAGGAAAAAGATCCCTTTCGTCAAGATGACCGCGTTGTTGACCGGCAATTGAAAAAGGAGGACAGGGGACGCCACCCGCTAAAAGGTCAATGTTTTGAAATGATTTTGCTGAAAAGCTTCGTAAATCTTTTTCAATTACATTCCAATGCGGTCTGTTTATTCTCAATGTATCGCAAGCCAGTTTCTCTATTTCAACAAGCGCATCATGTTCAAAGCCCGCCCATTCAAGTCCCAGGGCTTGTCCACCGGCACCGGCACATATTTCAATCGAAGAATATTTTTTTTGCATGTTTTAGTAATTAGAGCAAGCCCTCTTGATCGAAG